>JAGBRG010000307.1 GCA_017632495.1 Spirochaetales bacterium | reverse complement strand
CGGCATAGTACTGTCTGAAATAATTGACCTTAAGTGTTGCCGGATTCTTGGCAATGACTTCAGGAGTCTTGCTGTTATTACAACTGACCATGACGCAGATCAGAAGCAGTGCGAATAATGCGTATGTGAATACGTTTTTCTTCATTTTTAACCCCTTCCTAAATAACAGAATTTCACTTTATTTTACTATTTTTTGGGAAGGGGGTACAAGAACTATTTACTGAGGAAGAAGAATGTACCTGTCATCAGGGCAGCGCCCACGGCAAGACCTATCCATGGCATGTTTGTAAAGCCTATGACAAGGTAGCCTAAAGCACAGAAGATTGCCACAAGCGTGGCATATGGAATCTGTGTCTCAACGTGGCGGATATGCTCGCACTGGGCTCCTGTGGATGACAGAATTGTTGTATCCGAAATAGGAGAACAATGGTCGCCGTAAACAGAACCTGCAAGTGTTGCTCCAAGAACCGGAACAAGGAAGTTCTGTGCGCCGGAAGCTGAGCAAATCATTGTGACAATAGGAATAAGCATTCCGAATGTTCCCCAGGATGTTCCCATTGAGAAGGACATCATGGCTGCAATAATAAATACGATGAAAGGCAAAAGCGCAAAGGCAAGATGTGACGATGCAATGAAGCCTGAGATGAACTCACCTGTTCCGATCATCTGACGGCAGACACCGCCAAGGCTCCAGGAAAGAATCAGAATCAGCATCGGTGGAATGATGCTTCCTATTCCGCTGACAATCGAAGAGATAAATTCTCTTGTTTTAATGATCTTTCTGGGGATATAGAGGACAAAAGCCGTAACAAGGGCACAGAAGGCACCAAGCGTCAGTCCTGCGGTAGGATTCTCACCGATTGCCTGTGAGAAAGGAACTCCTGAGAAGAAGCCGCCAACATAGGCCATGCCAAGGATGGCAAAGACAACAAGAACAACAATCGGAAGAACAAGATCTATCACCCTTCCGTTTTCAGGCTCTGTCTTAGCCTCTGTCTTTTCTTCTACATAGGAAGATCCGTAGGATTCTGTTCTTTCCTCTACCCTTCTCATCTTTCCGAAATCACGACCTGTGACGCTTACAAGAATCACCATCAGTATTGTGAAAAGTGCGTAGAGGTTATAAGGAATCGTGGATAAAAAGATATTAAAGCCGTTTGTCTCGCTGATTTCTGAAGCAACTGCCACAGCCCAAGATGAAACCGGAGCTATTATGCAAATCGGAGCTGCAGTTGAATCGATGATATAGGCAAGCTTCTCACGGGAGATTCTCTGTCTGTCATAAAGAGGTCTCATGACAGTTCCGATTGTAAGGCAGTTAAAGCCGTCATCAATGAAGATCAGAACGCCCAAAAGTGATGTGGCAAGGCGTGTTGCCATCTTTGACTTGAGCTTAGTCTGGGCCCATCTGCCGTAGGCGGCCATGCCACCTGAGCGGCTTACAAGCGTTATCACAGCCCAAAGCAGAGCCAAAAAGATTATCATGTACGAATTGTCAGCAAGCTTCTGAGCCATCATGTCAAACAGATGTGAGAACACTGCAATGAAAGGCTCATGAGCGGCTATGACATAGATGACCATGCCTGACAGGACACCAAGAAAAAGCGACGAATAAACTTCCTTTGTTATCAAGGCAAGTGTTATTGCCAAAATCGGTGGAATCACCGAGAAAATACCTGTTTCTATCATTTTAAACCCCAATTAAACACCATTTAAATGTATATAACCCTTGTGGTCAATAATCACATCAAAGAAAATCAAAAACCCTGTCGTAAAAGTCAGAAGCTTCCTCATAGGCGCCGTGACCAAGGCCCTGATAGATGAAGATGCTGCTGTTTTTTATCTTTTCATTCATTTCATAAGAGGCATCAACTCCCACGATTTTATCATCAGAGCCTCCGATTATCAGAGTATGACAGTTTATCTTTGAAAGCTCTTGTGATACATCAAAACCCAATATGGCATAAGCATTTGTAAGAAATCTGTCATAGCTTTTAGGCTTTCCCAGGCTTGCAAAGAACGGGTAGATTTTTCTGAGCTTTTTTAGACGGGCCTCTGTGTAGCTTCGCTCTGCCGTATCTATCATAAGACTCTTGTGGTCGCCCTTTTTTGCAAAATCTATCCAAGCCTTGATAGCATCCTCTATCACATTGTTAACCCGGCATGAAGAGACGGCAATAATAAGCTTTTCCACAAGGCCTGGATAATCTATGGCAAGGCTCTGGGCAATCATCCCACCTTCAGAAACTCCCATAACCGAGGCCTTCTCAATTCCTAGCTTCTTCATGGCCTGTGCCTGATCTTTGGCCATCTGACGGATCGAGAACGTCGCAGGCAGATCCTGCCTCCTGCTGAATATATAGACTGTGAATCTTTCTAGAAACTTCTTGTAAGGCTTTGAAAGAATAAGGGCTTTACCCTTTACTGTGGTAAGGCCGTCACCCAAACCCGGAAGAACCACAAGGGCCTTATCTCCTGAACCGAAAGAGACATAGCTCATCTCAAAATCGTCTGTTTTGATAGTTCCGTTAGAACTGTTAAAAAGCACTTTCTGTCTTTCTCCTACCCTATAATTATGCCTAAATGGTGGAAAACAGCAACATATAACACTTGAAAGATTCTTGGATTGGCACATATTATTCCAAATATGAGGAAATCTATTTTAGTAAT
>JAGBRG010000034.1 GCA_017632495.1 Spirochaetales bacterium | reverse complement strand
TGCTCAGTTGGTCTTGATATGATTGCCATTCCGGGAAGAACACCTGCTTCCACAATATCGGGAATCATCGCCGATGAGATGGCCATAGGAATGATCAACCAGAAAACCACAGCGGTGAGAATCATTCCTGTGGAGGGTAAGGACGTGGGCGATGTCGCCCAGTTCGGAGGCCTTCTGGGAAGCGGACCTGTGATGAAGGTCAACGAGTATTCCTGTGAGGATTTTATAGCCCGAGGCGGACGTATACCAGCCCCTGTCCACAGTTTTAAAAACTAATCAGTTCTTAGTCAAAGACAAATCTCTGTATGGCTTTTGCAACGCCGTCATTGTTGTTGGTGTCGGTTATGTACTTTGCAGCCTGCTTTGCCTCAGGCACGGCGTTTCCCATGGCAACAGAGCATCCGGCTCTTTTGAGCATGGTGACATCGTTATAGTCATCGCCCAGAGCCATGATCTGGGAAAGGGATACATCAAAGAGTTTGGCAAGGGCGTCTATGGCACTTGATTTGTCGTAGCCGCTTGGCATGATCTCTACAAAGTCGCCGCTTCTGTAGAGAGTGTAGCGTGAAGGATCTATCTTCTCCTTGACTGCTGTGCAGGCCTCATCAAGAACCGTCTTGTCAGGAGAAAGGAAAATCATTTTGTTTGTCTCAAACTGAGAAAGAAGAGTTCTGAGATCTCCTGTTCCGCAGTCTGATTCATAGACCTTGCGCTTCATCTGGTAGCAGTAGCAGTCACGGGTCTTGAGGTACCACTTCATACCGTCAAAGATGACAATATCCACCTTATAGCTTTCTCCTATGTTCAGAAGCTCAAGGGCAAGGTCTTTTCCCATGCGATGGTCATCGACGATTTTGCCGTTCTCATCGACAAGCGTTCCGCCGTTGAAGCAGGACACGGGGCCTGTGATCCCCATTCGTTTATAGAAGGGAAGAACTCCGTTGACAGGTCTTCCGCTTACAAGAGTGAAGTGAACACCCTTTTCGGTGACAGCCTTGTGAATCCATTTGATGTTCTCTTCGCTAAGAGTTTTGTCGTCGCGAACCAATGTGCCGTCTATGTCACAGCAGATGACCTTGATGTCAGCCATTATTACCTCTTACTTGATATGAAGGCGCTTTTTCAGCTCAATCCAGATGTCGTTGTGAAACACTATCAGGCCCAGAACCGCTATCGTTAATGAAAGCGCTCCGAGTGTTATGATCGGCCAGTTCAATGTTTCTTCAACTGCATTTGCAACTAGAAATCCGATGAGGGCCATGAGTGTCTCAAGAAGAAGGGGCATGATGCAGTTGCGGTGTCTTTCCAGATTAGAGAGAAACAATATTACCGAGATTATCAGGATGCTGAATCCGATTATCGGAAGGACAAAGCCGAGCCATCCGGGGGATAGTAACAGTCCTATCAGTGTGTTGAGAATTATGGCGAACGTTCCGATTCTGAAAACCTGACGCATGGCGTTGTTTTCAAGAATGTCAGGGGAGAGGAACTCGATCCAGAAGAAGATCATGGAAACGTCCGCAATGACGCTCCAGGCCTTGCCGCCTGTGTAATAGTTGACAATAGGACATGTCAGAAGTCCCATGAAAGTGAGCACCTTCAGAACACGCCTGAGCCAGAAAAGAAAGAGACTTCCTTTTGTTTTGTCCGAATAT
>JAGBRG010000306.1 GCA_017632495.1 Spirochaetales bacterium | reverse complement strand
AATCTCGATGACATCACTCTCAGGGCCATAAAGACCTTGCGTGAAGCTCCCGTGATTGCCTGTGAGGATACGCGACACACCCAGATGCTTCTCAATCACCTGGATATCACAGGAAAGCGCCTCATTGCCTGCCATGCGCACAATGAGGCAGCCTCCAGTCAAGGCATTGTGGGCCTTCTTTCCCAGGGTCTGGACGTTGCCTACTGCTCTGACGCAGGAACCCCCGGTGTCAGCGACCCGGGAAGCCGCCTTGTCCGAGCTGTCCGCGAAGCAGGCTTTACAGTCGTTCCCATACCGGGAGCCAGCGCCTCCGTCACCTTGATTTCCGCAAGCGGCCTCAGCGGCAAAACCTTCACCTTCGAGGGCTTTCTTTCCCCCAAAAGCGGGCGCAGAAAGACTCGCCTCAAAGAACTACTGTCTCGCGACGAGGCCTTCATAATCTATGAATCCCCGTTTCGCATCCTCAAGACCCTTTCTGAGATCCGCGACCTTGATGACAGCCGCCGCATAGTTCTTGGGCGCGAGATGACCAAGGCCTTTGAGCAGTTTCTCTACGGCACAGCCTCCGAAGTTATCAGCCAGCTCAAGGTTGTGAAGGGCGAGTTCGCCTTTGTGGTGCTGCCTCCCGAAAAGGAAAGAGAAGATTCCGACGAGGAAGACGAGTGATCACCGTCAAAAAGCTTTCCACCTTAAAAGAACGCACAAGACTCAGAAAAATCTCGATGATTCTCCATGAAGCCGCCGTAGCTTGCAAGAACAACCAGCCGGTAGATATGGACTATATTGAAGAAGTTCTGAGTCTAATATCAGTGAGCCTCAGTGAGCCCAGACAGCCCAGACAGCCCAGACGCACCAGAGAGCCCAGACAGCCCAGACGCACCAGAGAACCCGAAGAGCTTGCCTTCTTTTTAGAAGACCAAAGCCAGGCCCTGCTGGCAAAGCTCGGCGCAGAGCCCTCTGACTGGGATTTTACGGACCAAAGCGGTGCCTTGGATGAAACACAGCGCATAGTCCAGGATAAGGTTCTTGTCCTAGACAGAATCAGAAGTCCCTACAATGTGGGAGCCATCTTCCGAAGTGCAGAGGCCTTCGGAGTTTCAAAAATCATCTTGGTAGAGGGAACGGCCTCACCCGAGCATGTAAGAGCCCTACGCACTTCAAGAGGAACCACAGCTGTAATTCCATGGTCTTTCATGTCAGAAAAGGATGTAGTTTCCTTTTTAGAGACCTATGATCCCCAAAATGTCATTGCCCTGGAACTTGGCGGGATTTCCATCAATGAGTTTTCATTTCCCTCATCAGGAGTGGCGGTCCTTGGCTCCGAGGAGTTTGGCATAAGCCCTGTGGTCCTTTCCTGCTGTAAAAGCCGTGTCAGCATCCCCATGGGAGGTGCCAAAGGCTCTCTTAACGTCTCGGTTGCCGCGGGCATCCTCCTTCAGCGCTGGTTTTAATAAGACTTTAAAATGATGAACACTGAAGATGAGGTCTTGTGTATTGATACATAGAAACAATCGTAATGAAAACGGTAGTCGACTCCCATTTTCATAAGTACATGCATGGTATTGTCCGGTTTCGCTACTCTCGGTTTAGTTACGGAGAAACACGTGTGGTAAATTTCGCCACATGGGGCATGGGACGGGCTGCGGTTAAAAAAACATCGTTATCTAAGTTGTTTGCGTCTCGGTAGTT
>JAGBRG010000305.1 GCA_017632495.1 Spirochaetales bacterium | reverse complement strand
TGGTTACGTTTGCAATTTGTGTGACAATACTTGTTCTGGGATATCTGTTCTATTCTAAGTATGTGGACAGGGTGTTCGGTCCTGATGACAGAAAGACCCCGGCTGTTGAGATAAACGACGGTACAGACTATGTTCCCATGAAGGGCTGGAAGATTTTTCTGATTCAGCTTCTGAACATCGCAGGACTGGGGCCGATATTCGGTGCTCTGAACGGAGCCCTGTTCGGGCCTGTCGTGTATCTATGGATTGTTTTCGGAACCATATTCGCAGGCGGTGTGCACGACTACATGGCGGGCATGATGTCCATGAGAAACAGGGGGCTGAGCGTATCGGAGCTGACGGGAAAGTATCTGGGTCCTGCAATGCTCACCGTAATGAGGCTGTTTTCGGTTGTTCTTCTTGTGATGATCGGAGTTGTTTTCTCAAAGGGACCTGCAGGTCTTATAGACATTCTTACTCCGATTGAGAAGGACGAGACCTTCTGGCTGTGGGTAATCATTGCCTACTACTTTGTGGCAACCTTCCTTCCAATTGACAAGGTGATAGGAAAGGCCTATCCGATATTCGGAATTGCACTATTGGTCATGGCTTTCGGAGTAGGCGGAGTGATTTTCTTCAGCCCCAAGTACCATATGCCCGAGTTCTGGAACGGTCTTGCAAACACCCATCCGAACGGAATACCTGTTCTTCCGTTCTTGTTTATCACAGTAGCCTGCGGAGCTATTTCGGGCTTCCATGCAACCCAGTCTCCGATGATGGCCCGTTGCTGCACATCCGAGCGTCAGGGAAGAAAGATTTTCTACGGTGCCATGGTGGCCGAGGGCGTCATTGCCCTGGTCTGGGCAGCTGCCGGAATGTCGTTCTATGATAATGCTCAGGCGCTTTTGAAGGCAGGAGCCGGGGTCAATGCAGTTGTGTATGAAATCTGCAGCACGACGCTTGGAAAGGTCGGAAGCCTTCTTGCCATCTTGGGAGTAATTGCCTGTCCCATCACTTCGGGAGATACGGCCTACAGATCGGCTCGTCTTACTCTTGCCGACTGGATCCGCTTTGACCAGAAGAGCATCAAAAACCGACTGATCATCACAATTCCGCTTCTTTCTGCCGGAATCATCATCAGCCAGCTGGACTACTCGATTATCTGGAGGTACTTCTCATGGTCGAACCAGACTCTTGCCATGGTCCTTCTGTGGGCTGCATCGGCTTATCTTGCAGGAGAGCATAAGCAGTATTACATCTGCGTACTTCCTGCTGTGTTCATGTCATTTGTCACGGCCATGTATTTTGTCCTGGCTCCCGAGTGCCTTGGAATTTTGTGGAAGGCAATCAAGGTTCCCTATAGTTCGCAGTACGTTCTTGCCCTGGCTGCCGGTATCGGCTTTGCCATAGGCTGTTCTCTTCTGTTCTTCAGAAAGATTTCACGTGTTGTCGGTGAGGTCATTGAGGAGCCTATTGAAGAAGAGGTTCTTGAAGAGGACTCAGAAAAGGGGAGCAAATAACTTTAATATTGTTCCTTTGATCTTGTAGGAAAGCTTTTCTTTTTTGATAGTC
>JAGBRG010000304.1 GCA_017632495.1 Spirochaetales bacterium | reverse complement strand
GCCCGTGCCATAGGAAAAGAAGCCGATGTGGACACTGTCATAGCCGGCGTTCTTCCTGCAGACAAGGCCAATGTCGTTTCCGAGCTTTCACGTCAGGGTAAGGTTGCCATGGTCGGAGACGGAATCAACGATGCTTTGGCTCTTACCAAGGCTGATATAGGAATTGCAATTGGAGCAGGATCCGATGTTGCAATTGACGCCGCGGATGTTGTTCTGATGAAAAGCAGTCTCATGGATGTGAGCGCTGCAATCAGACTCAGCCGTGCAACTTTAAGGAATATTCACCAGAATCTTTTCTGGGCTTTTTTCTACAACAGTATAGGAATTCCGCTTGCAGCAGGATGCTTTGTTGCTCTGGGACTCACATTGAATCCGATGTTCGGAGCTGCGGCAATGAGTCTTTCAAGCTTCTGTGTGGTTTCAAACGCACTTAGGCTGAACCTGTTTAAGATTCATGATTCCAGACACGACAAGCGGAAAAACATCAAGAAGGAGAATAACATGTCTGATTCAACGAAGAAGATGGACATTCAGGGCATGATGTGCCCGCATTGCGAGGCAAGGGTAAAAAAAGCCCTTGAGAGTATAGACGGTGTGAAAAGCGC
This sequence comes from Spirochaetales bacterium, assembly GCA_017632495.1. GTDB lineage: Bacteria > Spirochaetota > Spirochaetia > Sphaerochaetales > Sphaerochaetaceae > UBA9732. The sequence goes on along the minus strand of JAGBRG010000304.1, from coordinate 3,696 downwards.
CGATGTCAGCCATGAAAAGGCATGTGCCGTCGTGACTCTCAGTTCACCGGTTTCAGATCAGGATCTTACAAAGGCCGTTACGGATGCAGGTTATGAAGTGAAGGGAATCAGCTGATGCTTAAGCTGAAAGACCTGACACTTACATCTGTCATAGAAGCTTCGGCATCAGCTTTTCCTCATCTTACGGCAGTTCAGACCTGGAGGGTTCCTGAAAGCAAAATGTCCTTTCCGGTCCTTCTTAAGAAGTCAAGGCAGATTGCCCTGTTTCTGCTTAAAAAGGGAATCGTAAAGGGTGACAAGGTAGCGATTCTGGGAGAAAGCTGTCCGAACTGGGGTCTGTCCTATCTTGCGGCAAACAGAATCGGAGCTGTTGCTGTTCCGATTCTGCCCAATTTCAGCAGGGATGAGGTTCAGAGTATTCTTTTGCACAGCGAAGCCAAAATTGTGATAGTCAACTCAAAGCACGCTTCAAAGGTCACGGGACTGGATATCGGAGTCATCAGGATGGATGACATGTTCTTTGTTACCCAGTCATCCGCTGTTGATACCTGCGCAGATGAAGTTGGCAATGAAGATATGAAGCTTCTGGAAAGCCACAGACCCTGCGAAGAAGATCTTGCTTCAATCATCTATACAAGCGGAACAACCGGAACCCCCAAGGCCGTGATGCTCACAAACAGGAACATCGTCTACAACGCCTACGAGTGCTCGACCCCGTTCATCAAAATCCATCCGGGTTGGACGGCCCTGTCGATTCTGCCTATGAGCCATGTCTACGAGTTTACAATCGGCTTTGTCCTTCTGATTCTCAACGGGGTTCAGATCGTCTATCTGGGAAAAGCGCCCAGCACTGACTCGCTCATGCCTGCCTTCAAGGAACTTCAGCCCGAGGTCATGCTTTCAGTGCCTCTTCTGATTGAGAAAATTTACAGAAGGGCCCTTCTTCCGAAGCTGAAGGAAGGAACAAAGCTTGGTAAGTTCGCACGTAACAGACTCACCGCGCCCTTTGTCTACGCAATCATCGGAAAGAAGGTGAAAACCATATTCGGAGGAAGAATGAGGTTCTTCGGAGTAGGAGGGGCCGCCTTTGACTCTGAGGCCGAGGCCTTCTTTCACAGAATCCATTTCCCGTACGCATTGGGCTACGGCCTTACCGAGACATCGCCATTCATCGCAGGCTGCGGGCCTAAGGACCAGGTCGTCGGAACTCTCGGCCCTGTACTCAAAAGCCTGGATGTGAAACTCGATCCCAAAAGCGGCGAAATTCTTGTGAAGGGGCCCTCTGTCATGAAGGGCTATTACAAGAACGAGGAGCTTACTAAGGAATCCTTCACCGAGGACGGATACTTCAGAACCGGAGACATAGGCGAGTTCCGAAAGGGAAGGCTTGCCATCTGCGGCAGGTGCAAGACCATGATTCTGGGCCCCAGCGGTGAGAACATCTATCCCGAGAACATCGAGTTTCTGATCAATGCGGAAGAAGATGTGGTTGAAAGCCTTGTCATCCCGGAGTCCGGAGGGCTCACTGCGATGATAAGACTTGACCTGAAGGCCCTGAAAAGAAAAGGAATAGTTGCAACTGACCAGATACAGGTGTATATCAACAGTATCAGAAAGCGTGTGAACGAAAAGCTTGCGTCATTCAGCAGGATAGGTAAGGTGGAGATTCAGGAAGAACCTTTTGAGAGAACTCCCACCGACAAGATAAAGCGTTTTCTGTACCAGAACCGGAGGAAGAATGAAAATAGTCGTCATTGACGGACAGGGCGGAAAAATAGGAAAGACCATCATCGAGCAGCTCAAGGCAGCTGACAGCACCAGCGAGGTTATTGCCATAGGCACAAACGCTCTTGCAACGGCAGCCATGCTCAAAGCAGGTGCGGATAACGGAGCCACCGGCGAGAATCCTGTTGTTCTTGCATCAAGGACGGCAGATGTAATTGTCGGACCCATAGGAATAATCGCAGCGGATTCAATGCTCGGTGAGATAACGCCTAAGATGGCAGAGGCCATCGGGCAGAGCAGTGCAAAAAAAGTTCTGATTCCGGTCAGTAAGTGTTTTGAGGTTGCAGGAGTTCAGCCAATGCCTCTTTCACAGTATGTGACAGAGGCGGTCCAGATTATCTTGGGCTGACAGCGGCCTTCTTTTTGGCCTTGTCCTCGTACATGAGCTTATCTGCTCTTCTCATCGTGTCTGCCACAGAAGCGTCGTTCTTAGGATTATAGGATGCGACTCCGACTGAGACGCTGACCATCTTCCAAGGATTGCCTTCGGTCTTTTTGATCTCTTCCTGAGTTCTTGCAAACACTTTCAGAAGTCTTTCTCTGTTCTCATAGTCCTCGCCATGGAGGATTGCGACAAACTCATCGCCTCCGACTCTGAAGACGGGGCTGTACTTGAATATGCTGCCGATGAGGCGGCTTGAGGTGATTAGATATACATCACCCTTGTCATGGCCGTATTTGTCATTGATGACCTTCAGGTTGTCACAGTCAAAGACTGCAATGGCGAAAATCGGATTGTCACCACGCTCAATTTCCGACTGAAGTTCGGCTGTATAGCTGTCATATGCGCTCTTGCTCTTTACTGAAGTAAGGGCGTCGGTGCTTGCAATCTCATGCATCTCGGCGGCCTTAGCTTCGGCGATGACAAGATCGCTGATTGTACCCTTCAGGCGCTCGACCATTTCATTGAGATTGTTTGTCATATCACCGATTTCATCGTTTCTATAGACTGCAGCCTTGTGGTCCAGGCTTCCGCCTGCGATGTCCTTCATGTCATTGACCAGAAGTTCAATCGGATGCGTGATAGACTTACTGACCTTGTTTGCAAAGAACAGTCCCACAAGAACCAGGACAACAGAAACCAGCAGGAACACAAGCATTGCAAAGACAAAAGAACGGTCCAGAGTCTGAACTTTTTCAAGCAGGACGGTTCTTGGAACCTTTGCGCAGAGCGTCCAGTCCACTGTCTCAATCGGTGCACATGCGTAGAATGCATCGGATGTCTCAATGATTCCGGTCTTGCCTGATGTCATCTTTTCCAAAGAAGCTTTATCGATATCGATGTAGTTTTCAAGAAGGACCTCGTCCTGAAGATCAAGACTTATGACGGATCTGTCGCTTTCGAATGCGAATGAGAATGACCCGGTTCCAAGGTCCATGGAAATCATCTCATTATAGACACCTGTGATGTCAAAGTCGGCTGCCAGGACTCCCTGGAAGACACCGTTCTGGTCCCTGATGGGAGTGGCGATTGTGATTGTAAGACCGCGTCCCATGGCATCGACATACAGGCTTGTGAAGAAGATGTCGTCTTCCTGCATGCCCTTTGTGTACCACTCGGACTGGAAATAGTCATAGATGAAGAAATCCGGCTCGGGAACAGCTGAGAGGGTAGACCATCTGTCATAGGAGACCAGAAGACCGCTCGTGGTTCCCAGGTAGATTGTTGAAATCTGCTCCTCGTTGTCCTTGGCCATGGGCTCCAGAATCGCTTCCAGATGGCTGAAGAAGTAGATTTCATCCATGTAGTCTTCAATCTTGACGTTGTCGTGGGCAAAGGCGGATGTCATTGCATAGACGCCATCTCCGGTCGACATTCTGGGAGTATCAAAGTACTTGCCCGTGGCAACCAGCTTGTCATAATCTCTGTACATGTTCTGTGTGTAGTCACGGATGACTTCCATGTACTTT
>JAGBRG010000303.1 GCA_017632495.1 Spirochaetales bacterium | reverse complement strand
GTGAAAAAGGCAGCTCTTCTTTTTTTGATTATTTCAATATCCATGGCAATGGTTTTTGCCGATGATGTCTTGGAGACTGTGTCACAGAGCCCTGTGATACCTGAGTCCGACATAGCAACCGATACAGTTTTAGGTCTTAAGGGAACCGAAGCCCTGCAGGGAGAAAAGGTCGTGACCATCGATGATGTTAACGATGTCCTCGATGCCTACTACAGAAGCCAGAGGAATAACCTTCCTGAGATCGGAAGACCTCGCGTGGCTCTGGTCCTCTCCGGAGGCGGCGCAAAGGGCATTGCCCATATTCCAATCATCGAGGCCCTTGAAAAGTACGGAATTCCCATCGACAAGGTCTACGGAACCAGCATGGGTGCCCTTATCGGAGGCCTTTACTGCGCAGGTTACAGCCCCAAGGAGATGACTCAGATCGTCAAGGACTCGGACCTGATGAGCCTTTTCACATCCTTTGATAGCTCGGGCTACAAAGAGGTTCCTGATGCTTTTGACTACAATGCCAACAACGTGTTCTCCATTTCATTGGGAAAGGGAATAGGAGGAGTCTCTGGTTTGATTGATGATTATCAGATTATGAACTTCCTCAACCAGTGCGTCGGAAACATTCCCGATGACATAGATTTTGACAAGGACCTGGTCGTTCCGTTTGAATGTAACGCCTCCGACATGCTCACAGGTGATGAGGTTGTTCTGAGAAAGGGCAGTCTTCTTACCGCCATGAGAGCCAGCATGAGTATCCCCGTTGTATTCGAACCTGTTTTGGTCGGAGAAGATGAGGCGGTTCTGATGGACGGAGGAATTGTGAGCAACTACATTGTCCACAGGGCCATCCTGGAAGGCTATGACATCATCATTGTCGAGACCCTCAACGGCTACAGGAAAAACAAGCTGACGACCGAAAGCTACAGCTCGCTTTCCGGCGTTGTGAGCGGAACCCTGTCCATTATTCTGAACAACGTCTCAAAGGGCGAGGTCGAGCTTGCCGACTACTGGTTCTCACCTGATCTGACTACCTTCAACACCTTCAGCTTCGGAGCTGTAGACGGCATTCTCCAGAAGGGTTATGAGGAAGTGGAGCAGCAGCAGGCCAAGCTTGAGGAAATCGCAGCTCTGTTTTCCGAGGACCAGAAGGTCTTCAAGGATCCGGACAGGGTCAGCGAATACCACACAAAGTACAAGGAAGTTGCCAAGGGCAGATTCTATTCATCCAGTGCTTCCAGACACGAGGATTCAATGGGTAAGTCCAGAATCTCGCTCGGAGCCTACGGAACAGGCGGCTACGGTTTCTACTTCGTAAAGGAGAAGGATGATTATTCAGAGTACACAAGGCATGTGTTTCTCCCGACTGTCAGCCTCAGAGGCTTCTTGAAGGACATCAAGGGTCTTCCTCTGAGCCTTGACCTCAGATTCAAGACTACCGCCGGAAGAACATCGGATCTTTCAGCCATGGCACTTTACCGCTTCAGCGGGGACTACGGAGAAAGGTTCTTCGGTCTGGGAAGACTTACGGCGGGAATCGGTTCTCTTTCTGCTGTCAACGACAAGAACGAGCAGCTTAGGTTCAAGATGATAGAGGGAAGGGTTGCAGCCGATTTCGGTGTGCTTGTGACAAACGAGTATGACCATCAGGCTCAGGCATACATCACACTGGACAACGCCTGGGGTGCGATGAACTCTAAAGACGGCTTTCTCAGCGAGTACGGCTTTGTTCCGTCGTTTACCGTAAGCGGCGTCTACTATCCCGACTATACGCCTGGTTTCTTTGACAATGACGGAGGAAGATTCGATGTCAAGGGAACTTTCGGTTACAACGTCAAGCAGCAGAAGATCATGTACAGCATCGCCCTTGCCGCTGAGTACAAGTTCGAGCTAAGTGAGAGACTTTCTGTCCGCGTTGACGGAAAGGCCTACACCTCAAAGGGCCTGATTCCTCTCAGATCAACCTTCATGCAGTACGGCGGATGGGACGGAATGCCAGGTTATACACCCGATATCCTTTATGCTGATTTCATCTGCGGCGGAGCAGGTGTCCAGCTCCAGCTGACATCGGGCTTTGTATCCACATTCTTGTCTGTCGTAATCAGAGGCGGCGTGAGAGCTGACCTTCAGTACGGAATCTTCAGTGCACTTGGGGATTTGGACTTTGATTCTTGGGCTCCGTTTGCAGACAGCTTCACTTCAGGAAAGTGGGATCTTGGCATCTCCGTGGGCTACGGAATTCACTCACTTTTGGGAGACATGATCCTGGGCGTGGGATTTAACAAGAACCTTCAGCTGGCTCTTTATGTTGAACTCAGGTGACAACGGACTCTTATGAATAAGAAAACGGCCTAGAATCCTAGGCCGTTTTCTTTGCGCGCCTGACACGGCTCGAACGTGCAACCTGCGGATTCGAAGTCCGACGCTCTATCCAATTGAGCTACAAGCGCATAGGATAAGAAAAGGTCCAGCCTTTCTAGCTGGACCTAGGGTGGAAGAAGGGGCTCGAACCCTCAACAACCAGATCCACAATCTGGCGCTCTACCATTGAACTACTTCCACCATGACGATTGACTGCCTAAATATGCCTTATGACATGAAAAAAGTCAACCAGGACAATTTAGCTATTGGGGTAGACTTCAAAGGAGTCGATGAACTTCAGGCTCTTGAGTAAGTCAACATGCTCCAAGGTTGACATGCTGTCGCTGAATGTGACATTGGCCTTGACGATGTTGCCCCTGACCTCATCGCGCTGGAAGGAGACGTCTCTGAGGGTTCCGCCGATTTCCTTGATTTTCTCAGCAAGGTCGTTGAATTTCATGTTGTGCTTCGAGAGGCTGCATGTGATGATTCCCACTGTCTGCACAGGCATGTGCTGATGGTGGATTCTAAGCAGAATCTGGACGATGATGATTATCGCCGTGGTGCAGATTCCAAGAACGTACATGCCTGCTCCGAAACACATTCCGATTCCGACTGTCGCCCATAGTCCGGCAGCAGTGGTAAGACCTATGATGCTCTCCTTTCTTACGTAGATGACGCCAGCACCCAGAAATCCTATGGACTGGATGACGGCAGCTGCGACTCTTCCGCTGTCGGATGTGAGTCTGACTCCGTCGATTGTCGTAACATCAATAAAACCATATTTGGACACTATCATTAGAATGGCGCCTGCTATGGCTACGATGATGTGGGTTCTGAGACCTGCGTTCTTGTACCTTTTTTCTCTTTCAAGGCCGATTATGGCGCCGCAGATTGCCGAAAGAATCACCCTCAGCCCCAGGTCCAGACAATCTATGAGAGTAAAGTACTTAAGCATAGGAGAAAGATCGAACTGCATTTTACACTCCCTTTTCTATAACGTGAAATTATATCATAGGGTTTTCGAAAATGCCAAAGTTTCTGACATCTATAACGAAAGTGTAATAATAAGGCAGCTAGTATTCCACATAAGTGGGGCAGCGGTCAGTACTGACACCAATTCCTTCTCAAGTTTCTGAGCATCACTGTCCGTTATTTTTCCCAAAGCAGGTATGTAGCTCTTTTCTACCCAGCGCTTGATATCGGATTCGCGCACAGATCGTGACTCCGTGAACCTGTAGTCCGAAGCTTTGACAGTCCCGAAGACCTTTCCAAGAGCCTCGGTTATGTCCTTGCGGGTTGGAACAGAGCTATAGATTTCCTTTTCCGCCTTCAGAAGCTTTTCCTGAAGAGGCCCTGTGTGGATGAAATCGGAAAGGCGGGAGGCTTCGCTGATCAAGGTCTCGCAGAGGACTATGGTTCCGCCTGAAGTCAGGCGCTCTTTTGCATCCTCTAAGACAGAAAGACCTGCTTTAAGCATGATGTTGCGACCAAGAATGTGCTCGAACTTGATGCCGTCTTCAATGCTCTTATCAAGGTTCTTCAAGGCATGGTCTACATCACTGTCTAAAATCACACGAGG
>JAGBRG010000302.1 GCA_017632495.1 Spirochaetales bacterium | reverse complement strand
CGGAACAATGTATTTCGCAAACGAAATGCTCAAAGAGAACAACGACAGCTTCGCAGGCAAGAGAGTAGCAATCTCCGGCTTCGGTAACGTCGCATGGGGCGCAGTCACAAAGGCCACCCAGCTCGGCGCCAAGGTCGTCACCCTCTCCGGACCTGACGGATACATCCTTGATGAGAACGGTGTCAACACTCCTGAGAAGATCGCCTACATGCTCGAGCTCAGAGCATCCAACATGGACGTCATCGAGCCGTACGCAAAGAAATTCGGCGCAAAGTTCGTCAAGGGCAAGAAGCCATGGGAAGTCCCAGTCGACATGGCATTCCCCTGCGCTCTTCAGAACGAGCTCAACGGTGACGATGCAAAGCTCCTTATCAAGAACGGCGTCAAGTATGTCGTCGAGACATCCAACATGGGATGCACCCCTGAGGCAATCGAAGCCTTCCAGGCAGCCCGTATCCCGTTCGCACCCGGCAAAGCAGCCAACGCCGGTGGAGTCGCAGTCTCCGGTCTTGAGATGTCCCAGAACGCAGAGCACTACTTCTGGACAGCCGAAGAAGTCGACCAGAAGCTTCACGTCATCATGAAAGACATCCACGACAACTGCGTCAAAGAAGGCAAGTGTCCGGATGGCTATATCGACTACGTGAAGGGTGCTAATATCGCAGGCTTTAAGAAGGTTGCCGACGCCATGTGCCAGCAAGGCTTCTAATTCAAATATACGGGGTTTTTCGGCGTCTATTTGAATTATTGAAAACTTACATATTGATTTGACAGACAGCTGTGCAGGAAACTGTGCAGCTGTTTTTTTTCTACGATTTGCAGAGTTTTGCAAGATTTCCAAGATTTCCAAGATTTGCACGATTTGCAAGATTTGCTTAATATAATACCCAACGGAGGGCTGATGCACTACGAGCTTGATGAAACCTGGAAACCATTCTCCTCTCTGATGCTGAAGCATATTTACAATATTCTTCTCATCTGTTCCGAATATGACCGCTTCATGCTTGAGGAAGACGGACGAGTGGAGGAGGCTCTTTACAAAGAGTATACCTCCCTGGGTCTTTCAAACCCTCCGAAGATAACGCATGCCAGCAGTGAGCAGGAGGCTCTGTCACTTCTTAGGAGCCTCAATTTCGATCTGGTAATCTCAATGCTTGATCTGGGAACCGACCGTGTGGAGGTACTTGCCCAGCAGGTCAAAGCCATTAATCCCGAGCTTCCGTTCATAGCCCTTTCCCCGTCTCCGGACCACAGAAAGGCAAAGGTCCTTAAAGGCGAGGACTGCCCGTTTATCGACTACATGTTCTACTGGCTGGGCGACCCGTCTGTGTTCCTGGCTATGACAAAGCTTGTAGAGGACCGCATGAACGTTGACCATGACACGGATGAAGCCGATGTCCAGGTCATAATCTTTGTAGAAGATTCCGTGCGTTTCATCTCTTCATACCTGCCTCAGATGTACATGCTTTTGATCGAGCAGAACAGGGCATCGATTCGCGAGGCTCTGAACGAGTGGGGCACAAAGCTCAGAATGCGCGGAAGACCTAAGATTCTTCTTGCCAAGACCTACGATCAGGCCATGGGTCTTTACTACAAGTACAGACAGAACGTTCTTGGAGTAATTACAGACCTTACATTCGATTCTCCATGGGGAAGAGAACAAGCCGGAGCCCATATCATAGAGGAAGTTCAGAAGGACAACCCCGAATGCCCGATCCTGCTTCAGTCCACAAACAGAGAAGAGGCCGGAGAAGTTGCCAGAAAGTACGCAACGGACTTCATCTGGAAGCTGTCTCCCGACAGACACATGGATCTTGCGGAGCATTTTAAGACAAGATATGACTTCGGACCGTTTGTATTCAAAGACCCTGCAACAGGAGAGGTTCTTGCTACAGTCTCAAGGATGAAGGAGCTTCAGGAAACACTGAAGAGCGTTCCGATTGAGTCCTTCATCTACCACACAAGGAAAAACGATTTTTCAAGATGGCTCAGAGCCCAGTCCCTGTATCAGCTTGCAGCCAAGATAAAGCCCATAACGCTGAAAAAAGATGCCTCAAATGCAGAAGAGACTCGTGAGCTCATCTACCAGACAATCAAGGAATACAGAAAGGAACGCACCAGAGGAACCATAGCCCAGTTCAACAGGGAAAACTATGATGAGACACTGTTCTTCTCAAGAATAGGCGACGGTTCACTTGGCGGAAAAGGCCGAGGCCTTGCCTTTATTGCCCTTGAGATGAAAGCTGCAGGCATCAGAAAGAAATATGACGGAATAAGAGTCTCGATTCCAAGGACTGTAGTAATCTCCACAGAGGTTTTTGACCAGTTCATGGAGTGCAACCACTTCTGGCCTGGAGACTTCATGCAAAAGTCGGATGATGAGATTCTTACGACCTTCATTGATGGAAAGCTTCCCCAGGACTTTGCCTTGGATCTTGCCCGTATTGCTGAGGTCATGACAGTTCCGATTTCTGTGCGTTCTTCCTCTCTTTTGGAAGACAGCCATTTCCAGCCGTTTGCCGGAGTCTATCAGACCTGTATGATTCCCAACGTCGGGTCGCTTGAAAAGAGGCTACAGGATCTTGAGAAGGCCGTGAAGACAGTGTGGGCATCTACCTATTTCTGCAATGCGAGGGAGTACCTCAAGCGCACAGGACACGGGGTAGAGGATGAGAAGATGGCCGTGATTCTTCAGAATGTCACAGGACGCGACTATGACGGATTCTGGCTTCCCAACATCTCCGGCGTGGCAAGGTCTTTGGATTACTATCCTGCGGGAAATAGAACGGCCGAGGACGGAATAGGAATGCTTGCATTCGGAATGGGCAAGACCATAGTGGACGAAGGCTCTGCTTTCCGCTTCTGTCCGGCTAAACCCAAGATTCCTGTAAGCACTATGAACGGCAGGGCCTCTTCCCAGAGTATGTTCTATGCCCTGGACAGAAGCCGGGAGTTTGATCCGCACAAAGACATAGATAACCTTGTGCAGATGGATCTGGAAGAAGCCTACAAGTGGCCCACAGCCACACGCGGGCTTGTGTCCGTAATGACCCATTCGGGCTTTCTGTCGGAAAACTCAAGCGATGAAGGCTTCAAGAGCCTGACATTCAACGGAATCATAAAATATGACATGATTCCGCTTGCCCGGATCATCGATGATGTTCTGAAGCTCGGAACAAAGACAATGTCTGAGCCTGTGGAGATTGAGTTTGCCGTGAACATGGAGCATGAGGAGTGGATAGATTTTTCGATTCTTCAGATAAGACCCATTTCCAACAGCGACAGGTTCGAGGACATAGACGTCTCAGAAGCGGAGATGGAAACTGCCCTGGTTTCCTGCACCCATGTGATGGGAAACGGAACGGCCGAAGGAATCAGGGACATCATCTGTGTCAAACCCGATGTCTTCAAACGCGCTGAGATGGTTCAGATGGCCTCTGAGCTTGAGATGCTCAACAAGGAAATAGAGCAACAATATGTTCTGATTGTCGCAGGAAGGCTGGGCTCTTCTGACAACTGGCTGGGAATCCCGTGCTCATGGCCGCAGATATCCAAGGCCCATGTCATAGTGGAGACAGGTCTTGCCGACATTCAGGCAGAGCCAAGTGAGGGAACGCACTTTTTCCAGAACGTGACCTCCTTAGGCTGTCTCTACCTTTCCAACAATCCTCTGACAGGGGACGGAAGGCTGGACTTTGACGGCATTCTGAGCCTTCCGAAAGTGGAGGAGACCAAACATTTTGTTCATGTCCGCACAGAGAACGACCTTGTGATCAAGGCCGATGGCTTAAGCGGAAAGGCTGTTGTCAGTAAGGCATAGACTGAGCCCATGAGCTGTCAAGGAGGCTCATCAGGTCATTCATGTCCATAATCTCGTAGTCTTTGGGAAGAACAAACAGGGACGAGTCTGCCTTGGGTGTGATTGAAGAGATGAATATTGCGTAGTTCTCTTCAGGGCCTTTTTCCTGGATGGCGTAAATGTCGTTTCCGCTGTACCAGTAGATGGTCTGCTTGTCTCCTTCTATCAGTGCCTCATAGTAGAGGTTCTTGCCGTCGAATTTGCCGTTGCCGCTTTTCGTATAGACAAAAACAGGCGGGAACTGCAGCATCGTTTCACTGCTGATCGGCATTATCATGGCCATCTTTTCCTTTTCATCGAACATGTAGAGCTTTCCGTCGTTCTTGAACAGGACTCCGGCCTTGTAGCCGTCTACGATGCTCTCCATGAGGTATTCACCGTTTTTCAGTGCTATGGTGACAGGAAGGCTGTCTCCCTCTCTGTTTCCCTGGGCGTTGATCGGACTGTTTATTCCTTTAATGGTGAAATCTCCGGTCTTGAAGATGTTTCCGTACTTTGTGAATTTTGTCGATGTTGCGGCAAAGACAAAAGATGCACAGATAAGAACAACAATAATGAGCAGCAGAGTTTTCTTCATGGCATACCTTCCTTATATTTTTACTTTATCGTTCAATAATTAGTTGCCGTCAAGAAAAAAAAAGGGGAACCGCGTAGGCGATTCCCCTTTTCTCATCTGGTGTGAGCTATCACTCGTTGTACATCGCAATGAGCTTTGTCAGGTGCTCATAGCGCTTCTTTGCCTCTTCCTCGTTCAGCTTGAACAGGACATCGGCACGAGCCGGGAACTCACGTGTGAGTCTGCTGTAACGGGCCTCGTTCATCAGGAACT
>JAGBRG010000301.1 GCA_017632495.1 Spirochaetales bacterium | reverse complement strand
TTCATCAAAGAAAGCCGATCTTCTCATAGAGGACGGAAAGATTTCGAAAATCGGAGAAAACCTGAAATCGGATGGTGCCAAGGTCATTGATGCCAATGGCATGCTGGTCATGCCGGGAATCATCGATGCCCATACTCATTACCATCTGGTCAGTAGGGGAACCGTTACTTGCGACGGCTTTGAGGCAGGATCGCGTCTTGCAGCATTCGGCGGTGTCACAACAGTCATTGACTTTGCAGACCACAACAAGGGTCAGGATCTGATTCAGAGCCTTGAATACAGGCAGAAGGAAATGGCCCCCATGGCCATTGACTATACTCTTCATCAGGGTGTTTACGGCCACGGTTACAACAGCACAATCGGAAAGCAGCTTGAGATTCTCAAGTCGCTGGGTGTGAAGACCCTGAAGATCTTCACAACCTACAGAAACACAGGCTATCTGATTGAGAACAGAGACGATCTTCTGGATCTTTTCAAGAACTCAAAGCGCCTTGGAATGCTTGTGTGCGCACACTGTGAGTTCAACCCGATGATCGAGGAGCTTTCAGCAAACTGGAAGGGAGACTTCTCTCCTGCATCTCATGCAAAGCTCAGACCGGCTGAGGCAGAAGGAAAGGCCATTGAGTATTTCGGTTCAATCGCCCTTGAGGCCGAATGCCCGCTATATGTTGTCCACTGCTCGTCAGAAAGCGGTCTGAATGCAATCAGAGAGCTGAGAAAGAAGGGCCTTACCGTCTATGCCGAGACAACTCCGCACTACATGTTCCTGGATAAGAGCAAGCTCGAGGGCCCTGACGGATCTTTGTATGTCATGACTCCTCCTCTCAGGGACAAGAGCGACAACAAGGTCATCTGCCAGGGAGTCTTGGACGGCGAGTTCCAGGTTGTTGCAACCGACCACTGTGCATTCACAAGGACTCAGAAGCTTTCAAGTAACGATTGCAGAACCATCTTCCCGGGCATCCCCGGAACCGAGGAGCTTCTGCTTCTTCTGAACACCTTCAAAGACAATCATCCTTCAATGAATATGTCGGATGTTGTGCGCCTGATCAGCACAAACCCAGCAAAGCTTTTCGGAATCTATCCGCAGAAGGGTTCTTTGGAAATCGGAACCGATGCCGATGTGATAGTCTTTGATCCTTCAAAGAAATGGACGCTTGAGGATGACAATGTTCATTCGGCTTCAGCCTATACCCCTTACAGAGGCTTTGGCGTTGACGGAAAGGTTAAGACCACAATCCTCAGGGGTAAGATCATCATGGACGGTGAAGACTACTTCGGCGTTCCGGGTGAGGGAAAGTTCATCAAGCAGCATTAAGGGGAGAAAGACATGGCTTGCAAGGTCTACAACGAGTCAAGTGACGAACTTGATAACGTCAGGAAACTGATTAACGCATCCAAGAAGGTTCTTGAGAACGCCTTTGCTCCGTTTTCGAATTTCCGTGTAGGGGCTGCGATTGTAACGGAGAAGGGCAACATGTACACAGGCTGCAATGTGGAAAACTCCTCCTTCGGTGGTACAATCTGTGCCGAGCGCGGAGCTGCCATGGCAAGTGTGGCCGCAGAGGGCTACAGCAGGTTCGCGGCCATTGCTATTGCAACGGAGCCCGAAGACCCGGCTCAGCCTTGCGGAATCTGCAGACAGTTTCTGTCTCAGTTCACATCGCCTGATGTTCCCGTGTATCTTGTTTCCACCACCAGCGGAGTTGTTAAGAGATTTGACTTCGGTGACTTGATGCCGTTTGCCTTCGTAGAGTTTTAATTCTCTAAAGACATCATCTTTTCTCTGCGTCTTGCATGGCGCTCGTCCTGAGATGCCTGGGTTCCGATGTAGGCCTTGATCATATCAATGACATCGTC
>JAGBRG010000300.1 GCA_017632495.1 Spirochaetales bacterium | reverse complement strand
GCTCCACGCTGACCATACTTCTTTCTTTCGACCATTCTCGGGTCTCTTGTAAGGAAGCCGTTTGCGTGAAGAGCCGGCTTGTTGGCCTCGTTCTCTGCAACCAGTGCGCGGGCGATTCCGTGGCGGCAGGCACCTGCCTGTCCGGACGGGCCACCACCGCATACTGTGATGACGATGTCATACTTGCCTTCGGAGTCTGTGACCTGAAGGGGCTGCTTGACCTGATAGATGCACAGAGGATCGCTGAAGTACTCCTCTACATCTCTTCCGTTGACTGTGATCTTGCCGTTTCCCTCGCGGAGGTAAACACGTGCAACCGCTGTCTTTCTGCGTCCGGTACCCTGACCGAGATTGATGTTCTTTGCTTCTGTCTTAGCCATATTCGTACCTCTTAGATCTCAACCTGGATTGGCTGCTGTGCAGCATGTGGATGCTTTGCGTCTGCATAGACCTTCACGTTGGTGAAGAGCTTGCGTCCGAGCGGTCCTCTGGGAAGCATGCCCTTGATTGCGTGCTCCATCGGGAAAGTCGGCTTGCGGACCATAAGCTGCTCATATGACTCCTGCTTGAGTCCACCGGCGTAACCGGAAACTCTGTAGTACATCTTGTCGGTGGCCTTGTTGCCTGACATTGCAGCCTTTGCAGCGTTGATGATGATGACATAGTCACCCATGTCCTCGTTCGGGAGATATTCAGGTTTGTTCTTTCCGCGGAGAATGTTTGCAGCAGCAACTGCCACGCGTCCGAGCTCCTTGCCCTCTGCGTCAATCAGATACCACTTCTTCTGCATTGTCTGCGGCTTTACAATAATAGTCTTCATAGTAAACACCTACATAAAAAAGTTGTATGTCTTGTGCATGCCTTCCTGAGTCCGGATGAGCGGTCCGTCATACAAGATAGCCGACATTCTGTCACTTCCGCGTCCGGAACCCCGTGGGAAAGGGGTTTGAGTCCCAAAGCACCGGAAGCGCCAAAACGGCGCACGAAGCAAATAATATATTTTGTGGGCAGATTTTGTCTAGTAGTCTGCCGCTTTTTTCATATTTTCTCGAACGTCACCTTGTCACAGGCAAATGTTCCAGTTCTGCCCGAGTCGAATTTGACATCCAGAACCTCGCGCCCGGCGAACTGTCTTTTGCCTGAGATTGTTCCTTCGCCGTAGAATTCGCTTCGGATTCTGTCTCCGACTTCATAGGTTACTGCTACAGGTTTTGCAGGTGCTGAAGCAGATCCCTTTTTGATCAGAACTGGAGTCTTCATGTTCCTGATGTTGAAGCGGCTTGCTTCGGACGGCTTCGGACGGCCTTCTGTTTCATCCTGATCCCTGTTGAAGAACTTTTCGGTATTCACATAGTTGGCGCTGTAGCGGTTGCCGTGGCTGGTATAGCTGTTTCCGAATCCGTTTCCGTAGCCGCTTCTGTAGCTGTCCTGTCTGTTGTCAAAGCGGAACTGGCCGCCGAAGCGTGATTTGAAGCGAAGATCTATCTCCTCAATGTGAGACTCGTCAATCTCCTTGAGGAACATACTGGGAGTCTCCGGCTGGACATTGCCCCACCTCAGGCGGGAGGAGGCGCAGAACATGTAAAGTTCCTTCTTTGCACGGGTCATTGCCACATAGCAGATGCGGCGTTCTTCCTCAATATCTTCTTCGGTGCGCTCGTCGAGTCTTCCCGGGAAGATCTCGTTCTCCATGCCCACCATGAAGACGCGCTCGAATTCAAGACCCTTGGTGTTGTGCATGGTAATAAGCGTCACGCCCTCTGTGCCGTGGCCTTCTTCCTCGCCCAATGCCGAGGCCTCAAGCGACGCAAGTTCCAGAAAGCGGTTGATGCCTTCCTGACCGTCCGAGAACTCTTCAAAAGACAGCATGTTCACAAGCTGCTCGATGTTCTCGGTCCTCTTGTTTATCTTAAGGCGCTCTGTTGCATCGCGCTT
>JAGBRG010000299.1 GCA_017632495.1 Spirochaetales bacterium | reverse complement strand
TCTTTGAATGTGTGACGAGCTCTGTTACGTCTATTCTCGACGTTATCGAGGTTGAGCACTTGCAATCTTCCGTAAAGTGGCGAAATACGCCTTTACGATAATATGTCTCTTTGTCAATTACTTTATAATTCATTTTCTTCATCCTTACAAACTTCGATTTGTCTGTCACTTTGTCATCAGAACTACCGTCTCCCGAACCGTTTCCTCGGGATTCGGGCCGATGCCGATGATATCCCCGCAGAGTACACACATATCAGGACTCATACCAGAATAAAACACCTGAATCCACGTACGGAATAGTACGAATCCGCACCGTTGTGAAACGTGAATACCGTTCCGTATCTTCGCTCACAGAATATGGCACCGCCCAGTTGTCTGATTTCCTTCGGTGTATTGATCCAGGAAGAAGTTTTCAGATCAAATTCACCGAGGCTCTGAAGCCTGCGGTAAAGGTCCTCCGTCAACAAGGAAGCTCCGATCTCAAAAGCCATCCCCAGAGCGCTGCCCGCTGGAGGGTTCTTGGCACGTTTTCTCAAGGCTTCATCATCATAGCACAGACTTCTTCGTCCCGAAGGAGACTCTTTGGAACAGTCGCAGAAAATGAGTTTACCCGTCTTTTCGTCAAACCCGATAGTGTCAGGCTCTCCTCCACTCTCCTCCATCCTCAACAGCACCTCTAAAACGTTCGGATTTAAGAGAAAGCGTTTTTCAACTTCTGCCCATTCAAGATCCGAATGAAAAGCCTTGTTTTCAAAAAACCTTGTCTTCAATACTTCAACAATGTCCATATTTCTCCCATCAGGTATTTTTGTAGAGTTCGTAGCAGTTGTGTCCCTTGGGAACGTCTTTGAGTTCACCTCTGAGCATATAGCCGTTCTTTTTGAAGAAATCGACATTCCAGTCGCCGGCATTTGTCATAATCATAGTTGCAGCATTTTCCTTTGTCAGATTGTCAACCATGAATGTTTCCTGATTCCGCCCTTATCTCATCAGCAATGCCAGCGGCTCCATCGCCTTGCAAAATGCTTTTGCAGCACCGTCATTGCCTGTGTAATAAAGATTCAAAGTAATCATTTCCGTTTATTCTTAATCAACCTTTGCAAGTCCAAATGATATCAGACACCCTGTTGTCATGAACAGAACCATGATGGCCAAATAATCCAGCATGAAAAGCATTACAGGCTCACTGTAGTCGAAATAGGCAAATATTGTCCTTCCTGACATGTAGCCAGGGACACCTCGTTTCACAAATGCATAGCAGCCATAGCCGGAGATTGCGAAGATGAGAGACCGGACAAGGACCCTGATGCCTCGCTTCTGTTTTCCAAGTTTTGGAAACAGATTCGTCATGTGCGTTCCTGCATGGAGGCACATCAGCACATATCCCCAATAAGCCAGAAGCATGTGAATACTGCGAGCTTGGGCAGAGATGGAAAAATAAGGGAGGAAAGTATATAGATGCTTTGACATCAGAATTCCGCTTATCGGCTGCAGGACCATGAACACAAGCAGCAAAGTGTCCAGAACAGTCCGGAAAACCCTCAAGGCGTTGTACCTGCCCTTGAACAATGCCCCATACCACCTCCTGTTCAGGATGTGATGGATGATGAACAGTACAAAGATCGTTGTACCGACAACCTCATGGAAAACCTCCCCTATTAGCGAATATGCCATAAGAAAAGGCAAAAGCAGAGTCATCAGAATGTCTAGTGCTAGTCTGAAACGTCTATTTGCCGTCATTTTATATCAAGACCTGAAATCCAGCTATTCACTGATTTTCTTACGCTTTCCTTTTTGTTTTGGCAATCGTTTCCGCGGATTGCCAAGCCTTTAAGAACATTGCTGTCGGAAATGGCCTTGGACAGCTTTCTGTCAAAACCGGATAGACCTGACCCTTCATGGGTTGAGAACGGAACAAGCTTTTTCCCTGAAAGGGCGGCCATGTTCTTCTCGAAGAACGTATACATGATCATCGGCCAGTCACCCCACCACACAGGGGCACCGATGAAGATGGTGTCATATTGGGAAAGGTCTGGAACCTCCCCCTTGTAGGCAGGTCTGGCCTTCTCCCTCTGCTCCTTCATGGCAACATCCGTCAGAGCGTTGTAGGTCATTGGATAATGGTCATCCACAGGCACAATCTCAAATAGGTCTGCCCCTGTCTGCTCAGCGATCATCTCTGCAACTATTGCAGTATTGCCCTTGTCTATGACACCGACTGTGTACTGCTAACCGGTACGTGAGAAATAGACTACCAAAACTTTGCTCTGG
>JAGBRG010000298.1 GCA_017632495.1 Spirochaetales bacterium | reverse complement strand
TCTGGATTTGTGGTTTTCACATTATGAAATAGCAACAAATAGCGAAGGTTTCCTCCGTTCCTGTGGTTGTATCCTTAAATCAGGGTTGGATTCAGGGCACTCGGCATGTAACAGTGAGCCGCAGACGCACCAGAAAGCCCAGAGGCCACAACAAGCTCAGACACACCGTCAAGCCCAGAAAGCCCAGACGCCCATAAAGTGTTAAAGGTTGTTGGCGGAGAACCGGCAAGCCCTGGAACGCCGGCTCTGATATTGAACAAGAGGCGCAATCAAGATAGATTGTGTTGGTATGGAAAGATATTATCAGAAAGAAATCGAGTGCGCCTCGCGCGATGAGATCAGAAGCCTCCAGAGCAGGCGTCTGGTGGAGCAGGTCCGCTTTGTGTGGGACAATGTGCCTTACTACAGGCACAAGATGGAAGCCCAGGGTGTGACTCCGGATGACATTAAGGGCATTGAGGATATTTCGAAGCTGCCTTTTCTGAAGAAGGATGATCTTCGTGATTCATATCCGGACGGGCTCAGGGGAGTGCCGGCCAAGGAATGTGTGAGAATTCATTCCACGAGCGGGACTACCGGAAAGCGCGTTGTGGCTTATTACACCAAGGATGATATTGAGCTTTGGAACGACTGTGTCGCCCGCGCCTTGGTGGCCGCCGATATTTCGGACGAGGACGTAGTGCAGGTCTGCTACGGCTACGGTCTTTTCACAGGAGGTCTTGGCCTTCATGGCGGAGCCGAGAAGCTTGGGTGCATGGTGCTGCCGATGTCGTCGGGAAGTACGGAGCGCCAGCTTCAGTTCATGGTGGACCTCAAGTCCACGGTGCTGTGCTGCACGCCGTCTTATGCCGCATATCTTTCCGAGACAATCAACGAGACGGGGCTCAGGGATAAGATTCATCTAAGGCGCGGAATCTTCGGAGCCGAGGCCTGGAGTGATGACATGAGAGCTTCAATAGAGTCGTCATTGGGAATCAAGGCACATGACATCTACGGCCTTACCGAGCTCAGTGGCCCGGGTGTGGCATATGAATGCAGCGCCCAGAAAGGCATGCATATCAACGAGGACCACTTCCTGGCAGAGATTATTGACCCGGAGACGGGAAAGAGCCTTCCTTTGGGGTCCAAGGGAGAGCTTGTGATCACTTCGCTTACGAAGAAGGGTTTCCCGCTTCTGCGCTACCGCACCAGGGATATCTGTATCCTGAGTGAGGAGAAGTGCTCCTGCGGTCGCACTTTTGTGAAGATGTCCCGTCCGATGGGCAGAAGCGACGACATGCTGATTGTAAAGGGTGTCAATGTGTTCCCGTCACAGATCGAGACGGTATTGATCCAGCAGGGCTACTCGTCGAATTATCAGATTATTGTAGATAGAAAGAACAACAGCGACACTTTGGATGTTATGATAGAGATGACCAGCGAGAACTTCTCCGACAACCTCGGTAAGATCACCGCCCAGGAGAAGAGTCTTGTGTCCGAGCTCAAGGCGATGCTCGGCATCTATGCGAATGTCCACCTTGTCGCGCCTAAGTCCATTGTCAGGAGCGAGGGCAAGGCTGTCAGAGTCATAGACAGAAGAAAGATCTGATTAAGGAGGGGTTTATGGAAGTCAAACAGATTTCGGTTTTCCTTGAGAACAAGCCGGGCCAGCTTGCCCACATGTGCAGGCTTCTTGCAGATGCCAACATTGACCTGAAGGCTTTAAATATTGCCGAGACCTCTGACTACGGGGTTCTGAGAATCATCACCGACAAGCCCCGAAAGACTCTGGATGTTCTTAAAAGCGAGTCCCTTGTCTGCAGCTGTACCGAAGTTGTGGCTGTCAGGGTCCCCGACCATCCGGGCGGACTTGCAGGGATTTTGGACATCATCGCTGACAAGGGTATCAGCATCGAGTACATGTATTCGATGCTCGGCGGAAACGGAACTTCCAGCGCCATCATGGTGTTTCAGACAAATGAAAAGGCCGATACCTTCAAGAAGGCCGGCCTGAATGTCCTTTCCGGTTCCGACGTGGGAATCGAAGAGTAGGGCTCTGCTCCACAGCAAATCAATTATTACTTTCTCAGTTTCCTGAACACGTCCATCGCCGTGTGGTCGATTGTCAGCGGGGAGATGGATACAAAGCCGTTCATTACGGCATCGACATCCTGCTCAAGCTTGCCTGATTTTTCGTAGAACGAGGTCCCGCGGGCAATGTACTGGTCCTGGGAGTGCTCGTCAAAGACATCGCGGAAGTACGCCCGGCCCTGGCGCGTCAAAAGAATGTCCTTGGGGTCTTCGGGGATGTTGACGTTCCAAAGTCCGTTGATGGCAAGATAATCGTTGTCAATTATGTGCTTCCAGACCCTGTCTAAGCTATCGGATGCCCAACTGAAGGAGATGGGGACTGTGGAAAAGGCCACGCCCTTTAAGCCCAGGTGGGCGGCCTCGGATATGGCGGCGACGGTGCCTGAGTATGCTATGTCGTCGGCCACGTTGTAGCCGCGGTTGATTCCGGAAAAGACTATGTCAAAGTCCATGTTCATGCCGTTCAGGGCAAAGCGCACGCAGTCGGCCGGAGACGA
>JAGBRG010000297.1 GCA_017632495.1 Spirochaetales bacterium | reverse complement strand
TCCGATGATAAATCCAAATCAAGCGGAACTTATAAATTCAGCGGCCATGTTATAGAGCTTTCTGATGACGGAGAGCTGGCCTACGTAATTATCGACAATCATGTATTCATGTTCACAATCTGAGGGGTTTGAAATGAAAAAAACAACTATTGCAGTTCTTCTGGTGCTTGTACTGTCACTTTCTTTTGCTTTTGCACAGGATTCCGATTCAAAGAAATTCGTTGAGTCCATCCGCATCGGTGGCGGATACGACATTATGTATGCAAATGGCAAATTCAATGAAGGCAAGACTGCTTTTGACAACAGCAAGTTCGGTTTCGGTCTCAGTGCCGGAATGGCATTTGATCTTTCGGCCATACCCAATTTCCTGACAGAGGGCTGGTACTCCTATATGGGTCTGGACTTCTTTTTCTCAAACGGCTTTAAGTTCAAGGGTGAAAAGCATCCGACTGAGACAGAGACAGTGAAGGGCAGCGTTGGAATGAAGGGTCATCTGATTCTGATGCGGCACCATACTTTTGATACAAAGTTCAACTTCTATTTCGGAGGCGGTATTTCATTAGACTGGATGACAGGCAAGCTGATTGATGGCGTGCAGGAGGAAACAAAGTCCGTCACTGCCTTGGGCATTGCCCTGTATGCAGAGGCAAGCTACAAGATTGTCAATCACATTTCTGTAAACCTGACCGTGATTCCGGACATTACTCTGATTACCAACATGCAGTCTGCTTTAGAGCTGGACGGATACAAGAGGATTGAAACCCGAACAGGTTTTGGTTTCGGAGTCAGCCTGAGTGCAAAGCTCGGCTTGAAGTACGTCTTCTGAAGCAGGCTCAGCATGAAAAGAGAAGAGATTCTTGAAGCTTTAAAAGGACGCCTTATTGTTTCCTGTCAGGCTCTGGATCATGAGCCTCTTCACAGCTCCTTCATCATGGGACGCATGGCCAAGGCCGCGTTAGAAGGCGGAGCAGGGGGAATCAGGGCAAACACGGCTGAGGATGTGAATGAGATTAAAAGTGTAGTGGACCTTCCTGTGATAGGTCTTTGCAAGAAGGACTACATTGACAGCGATGTCTACATCACTCCCACCATGGTTGAGATAGACCAGATGGCTGCCTGCGGCTGTGAGATAATTGCCATGGATGCAACAGACAGAATGCATCCGAACAACATGAGCTTGGATGATGTGTTCTCTAAGGCAAGAAAAGCTTATCCTACGCAGCTTTTCATGGCAGACTGCTCAACGCTTGAGGAATGCCTTCATGCACAGGATATCGGCTTTGATATTGTCGGAACAACGATGAGAAGCTATACCCCCGCTACCAAGGGAGTGAAGATTCCGGATTTCGATCTCTTTATGCAGCTTAAGAAAAAACTGAAGGTTCCCTTCATCGCCGAGGGCGGTATCTGGGAACCTTCCGAAGCTAAGAAAGCCATTGAATGCGGAGCCTTTGCCGTTGTGGTAGGCTCTGCAATCACAAGGCCTCAGCTGATAACAAAGCGCTATGCTGAAGCACTTGCTAGCGCTTGTCCTTGTCAATGAACTCAAGGCAGACTACTGACAGAGTTGCAAACAGGGCGATGACCATCAAAAAGGCCAGCCACATCCGAGCTATGTTGTCCTCAGTCATGGCATAGTCGGGATTCTGTGTAGCCTGAGCTGTTGTGTACTGAAGATAGTCTCTGACCCTATCCCTTCCTATGGCGTTGATGACGTCCTTGACCTTGACCTTGAAGATTGTGATCTTCTGGTCCTTCATCGCCTCATACTGAGGATCGCTTTTGATGGCTTGGATTATGGCGTTGACGATAACCTTCTTATCAACGTCATAGTCTTTCAGTGTGTCTTTGATCTTCTTTCCTATGTCGTTTGTGCTCAGAAGCTTGACCACATTGTCATTCTCATCGTCATTGAGCATCACCATAAGCTCGTCAAGGGTGAAGGCCACCTCAAGATCGTTGTTCTCCATCTTCACAAGTGTGTTCCACGCAGTGACCATGGGCCTGTTGTTGTAGTCAGCCTGGGCGGCGATGCAGCGGACTCCGTAGTGGGAGATCATGAGTTTTGAAATGCTGTTGCTCCATGCAGGGAGCTGGAAGATTCCGCCTGAGAAGACAAGCTGGGCAATGAGGATGAACGGCATGATGGACATGGCCGTTGTGGTGTTATGGACAAGTGTAGATATCCAAAGCGATATCATGTCTGCTGAATAGGAAATCAGAAATACCGTGACTCCAACATCCACCATCATCCATTTCGAAAAAAGTCCTTCTTTGGGGAACTTGATTCCCATCATCTTGCATGTGTAGATAGTCAGAACAGTCTGAACCAGACATAAAAGTGCCTGATAAATCATGTGAGACACAATGTAGGAGGAGATGTGAAGTCCTGAGCGGTGTTCTCTTTTGATGATTTCACGTTCACGGCAGATGACCTGAATCGAGTTGAAGAATCCGTTCCAGATAGCAATACAGGAGAGGGCAAGTGCGCCTTTGAGAGTTCCCTCCATTGTGACGAAGAAGTCACGTCTGACGACAAGGGACACAAGACCTGCGATGACAATTGCCATGGGAAGAACCTTCCAGTCGTTCTGATAGACGAAGAGTCTCATGAATTTCACAAGGTAGATTCCGATCTGCTCGAATCTTCCTCTGTGTCTGATTTTTCTTGTTGTGCTGTTCTCAGCCATTTGCCACCTCCTTGTTCTGCTCTGTAGCGTACTTCAGGACAAACTCATCGGCCCGTCCTTCGCCACCTACGGAAGTGGAGTTGATTGACTGTACGATCTTCTCCATGCTGTCTTTTCCGAAGAAAGATCTTGCTTCATCAATTTCACCGAAGAATGCAAGGCGTCCGGTTCTGTGGCTGTCCTTTGCAAGGACTATGACATCGTCGAACAGGTCAATGACTCTGTCAGGAGTATGGGTGATGACAATGACAATCTTACCCTGGTCTGCAATGGACCTGAGCTGTGTCATAAGCTCTCGGGCCATGACACCGTCAAGGCCTGAATCCGGCTCATCAAGGATAAAGAGGGAAGGGTTGGAAAGAAGTTCCATTGCAATGGAAAGTCTTCTCTTCTGGCCGCCTGACAGCTTGTCCACAAAGTGTGTCTTGCTGGGAGTAAGGCCGAAGATGTCCATGACCTCGTTTACGCGGTCCTTTCTTTCCTTTGCAGTGACATTTGAAGGAAGACGAAGCTTGGCTGTATCAAGAAGGGTATGCTCTATTGTGTCCTTTCCGCGGATAAGATTCTGCTGTGGAACAAAGCCTACCTCATAGATCATCTTGCGGTATTTCTCGTAGACATTGGTTCCGTTAAGAATTACATCCGCCTTTGCTTTCTCGTAACCGATAATGGCATTGAGCAGTGTCGTCTTTCCGGCACCTGAACCTCCGAGAAGAAGAACCATGCGGCCGGGCTTGATGTAGAAGTTGATGTCCCTGAGAAGATACTTCTTATGGAAGAACTCCATGACGGTCCTTTCCTGGATTCCTACTGCAAGGCCGTTGTCCATCCTGTTGATGATGTGCCTTCCGGATGCCATTTCTATGGCGTCCTTCTTCAGATCCTCAACCTTCATGGAAGGAACTAGCTTCTTGCTGAGACCCCAGTAAATGGCTATGGGACCACCCAGAGCGAGCCATGCCACAATCCAGAGCTTCGTTGTTTTGTAGACCTCCACAAGTCCTGCATAGATTCTGATTTCATAGATGAGTACTATCGTAGCCAGGGCCAATACGGCAAAGTATACGATAAGAGCCATAATAGGCGATTCGATGTAGTCACCCAAGAAGTTTATGAGAAACAGCAGGAATGTGGAAACAGTCAGAATGCGTCCTTCTTCCTCTCTGTCCGCACATTTTGCAAGTTGGTAGGCACGTGCAAACGGGATGAAAGCCCAGAAGGATTTCACGCCGGATTTCCTGAACATGAAGAACAGACCTATAATCTCAAGAATTCCGAAGATACTGTAAAGACCTGTATACCCTGTAAACAGATACAGCAGAAGATCAAACCAGGTCTCTATGGTTGAACTGAAATACATTAATCGTTACTCCTCCATACAACTTGGTCACTGTTGTTCTGACCATTATTGTTTTGAACATTGTTCTGGTTCTGGTTCTGATTCCTGTTGTCATTGGAGTTTCTGTTTCCGTGATGACGCCAGTAGTTGTTGTGTCCGTGGTGCTGGTTGCCCTGGCCATTGGTGCTCTGACCCTGCTGGTTCTGACCGTTGTTATTCTGGCCGTTGTTGTTCTGGTCCTGCTGACCCTGACCATTGTTTCCCTGGCCGTTATTCTGGCCCTGACCATTGTCGTTTCTGCGGTCATCATTTCTGCGGTCGTTGTTCCTGTGGTCATTGTAGAAGCGCGGCTTGAGCTTCTTGGAGTAGGAAACCAGCTCGCTGTGCTCGATTTTGGCCACATCGACCTTCTTTCCGCTCTTTTCAACAAGCTCAGTGACATTGTCATAGCAGTGGATGAAGTACTCGATCGACTTGACGATGGTATTCATTCTCTCGCTGACATCAGAGTCATGCATGACGGAAGAGAAGCCTGAGAACTCCTCTGATGCATGGTTCGTGGCGTTTCTGACATCGCCGATGTAGTAGTAGGAGAACAGCATGTCCCTGAGGGCTTCATGGTCCGGACAGAGGGTGAGTGCTTTGACCGTGTTAGGATCATCTGTGGTCAGCTCATCGATTCTGGATTCGGCATATGCCATCTGGTAGGCCTTTGCGTCATCAATGTGAGGTACTTTTCCTCTTCCGAAGAATTTGACGTAGTAGTGGGAGATATCATCCATCTTGTACTTTTCATAAGGCTTGAAGTCATAGTAAATCTGGGCAAGGACCTTAAGAACTTCCTGTGAACGTTCGGGGGAGTTGCTGTAGTACAAGAAACCTCTGTCGACAATGTCTTCAGGTGCACGGGATTCAATCAGTGTCAGAGTCTGCTGCCAGAAACCTTTCTTGTATGCCCACTTAACAAGGTCGATGAAGACTATCTCATCACTTTCGACAAGTGAGCCGTAGTCCTGTTTGATTCCGCTTACAATCATTTCGAAGAAGCGCTCAACGAATGTATCGCCCTTGAATTCCTTAACGTCCTTCAGAAGGTCTCTGAGGCTCTTGATTCCTCTCATGATGTCCGTGACATCGCAAAGGGAAATTCCATAGTCGATATTTCTCATTGCATAGAGAAGTCTTTCGATTTCAGGATTGTTAATGCCTGCCTTGTGCCAGAAATCCAAAAGCATATCGGTCTTGCCGTACTGCAAAAATGCTCTTGTTCCTGAGACAAGGTCTGAGACTCCGAACTTGAACGTATCATCGGAAATGACGGCAACTGCGTCTTCAGGGTTCTTTGTTGTTGTGATGACTCTTGCAACGCTTATGTTTGCATCAGGCATTGCCTTGATCAGGTTCATCAGGTTAATCAGAACGTAGGTATCCGATGCATCGTCGCTCTGGACACAGATGTAAAGCTCAATCTTGTCATTTCCTTCAGCCATGATTTCATTCATGATTTTCGTGAAGTTCTCGATAAAGGTTCCTTCCTCGTCATCCTTGGCAACAGGAATGAATCTGATCTTGACCTGTGAGTTTGCCTCAAGGAGCTCAAGCTTGGCAGAGCTTTTCATCTCGGTGTAAAGCTTCTGGAATGTCCATGTGAGGAACCGATCCGGATCTTCCTTTGCTTCAGGGACTGCTTCCTTGAGATTGTTGATAAAGGAATCTCGGAGATTTGCATCCTGCATCAGATGGTCGAAGAAGCGGTTGTAGCGTGTTGTCTTATCCGAGTTGTCCTCGCTGTAGAAGAACTTTTCAACAAAAGCATCGACTTTGGCCTTTTCGTCATCGTTTAAAAGCTCCTGGATATCCTGCTCTTCGATATTGACCTCATCAAGGTACTCGGAAAGTCTGTATCTGAACAGGCTGTATGTGGACATGTCTTTGACGCCGGAGGCATAGAATGAGCTTCCTTCCTTGAGAAGAAGGGATTTGAGTCCGTCGCCATCGTCAAATGTTGACTTGGAACCGAATGTGACGATCTCATCGATGATATGGTGTGCAAGAACATACTTACAGCTGGCTTCTGCGGAGAGAAGGGCGTCACAATATGAGACCTTGTCTTCCTTTTCGCTGTAGTAGTAGCGAAGCTTTCCTCCTGAAACTCCTCCGTAGAGGG
The DNA here is from genome assembly GCA_017632495.1 of Spirochaetales bacterium. Lineage (GTDB taxonomy): Bacteria > Spirochaetota > Spirochaetia > Sphaerochaetales > Sphaerochaetaceae > UBA9732. The sequence continues at coordinate 6,761 of JAGBRG010000297.1, read as the reverse complement.
ATGTAATCAGAACTTTGTGTGTTGTCATTAATTAGCCTCCTGCGTAATTGCGGTGTTGTTTTCGTTTATAGGGTTCTCATCCCATTTGTTGAGCACGGTACGTCTGAACCAGATGCTCATGGAAAGGATGACGAAGAATGCAAGATAGTCGGTAATCACAAGACCTATCCACACTCCGGTTCTTCCCCAGATTTTGGAAAGAAGGAGCGTAAGAGGAATCAGAAATGCGAGTTGTCTCAAAACAGAGTAAATCATCGTCAGATAGGATCTCTTTGCTGGCGGGAAGCACTGTGAAAGAGAAATTGAGATTCCGTTTATGAAAAGAGAGATTGAGAGAATCCTGTACGCGTTGACTCCGAAAGTAAGCATCTCCTGGCTTGCACTTATCATACCAAGTGCAACGTTCGGGAAAAGAAGGAGGAACAGTCCCGTGACAGACGATATTATCGACGCAGTGATGCACGCAAGTCTCTGTGTCTGTGTAAAGCGCTTTTTGTTCTTTGCTCCGTAGCTGTAGCCAAGAATCGGATTCATTCCGCGAGTTACTCCGAATATCGGAAGTATTCCGAATGTGCTGATTCTGGAGAACCCTCCATAGACGGAGATTGTTGCAGTTCCGTACTGGGCCACAATCTTGTTCACAATACCTGACACGATGGATGTGGTGGCCTGGGTGAGGGCAGAAGGAACTCCTACGGAAAGAATGTCCTTGAGAACAGCACCCTGAGGTTTGAAATCCCCGCGCCTGATCGGCAGGTTCTTTCTGTTGACATAGAAGACTCCGAAAAGTCCGATGAACATTGAAATAATCTGGGCGGTGCTTGAGGCAAGAGCCGCACCTCCGACTCCCATCTTGAAAACCAGGATGAAAAGCGGGTCAAGACCCAAAACAGTCAGACAACCTGCAATCTGGCAGACCATTGGAATGAGCATGTTTCCCGAACCCTGAAGGATGGAAAACGAAATCTGAGTGAAGATAGTTCCGATGGAAAGAAGACAGATTGTGCGGATATAAATCAATCCTGCCTCTATTACAGCAGCATCGTCAGTATAAAGGCCCAGATACCATCTGACTCCGAAAAGTCCGAAAAGAACCATTATTACCAGGGAAATCAGACCAAGAAGCATGCCGTTTGCCGCAGCTTTGGAGGACTTTTCCGGATGACCCTCTCCGAGGCTTCTTGAAATACTTGAGTTTATACCGACTCCGATTCCGGTTGACATGGCACCGGTAATCATCTGGATGGGGTAGGCCAAAGTAATCGCCGCAAGGCTCGCGGAGCTTATCTTTGCCACATATACCGAGTCGATGGTGTTGTACATCGCCTGCATCACCATTGCGACTACAGACGGAGCAGCCATCCTGAATAGTAATTTCCCGACAGGGTCGGTTCCCAGACGGTCTTTAGCTAATGCTTTACCCATATGGTAGAGAGTATAATAAATCTGATTTTTAATATAGTTCTTTTTGAGTTATTTTATTGCTGGATCCAGCGGAGGCTTCTAAGACATTCTTCGACTCTGAAAATGGCGTCATCAAGCCTTCGTCCTGCATCGGAAAGCCTTGACTGTACCAGGATGTCTGCAAAGAAATTATCCATCAGGTCAAAGATGGTCAGAAAGTCCCCTATGTTTATGTCCAGATCCATCTGAACATCCCTAAGTTCTTTGCAGAAACTCTGAAGATCCATCTTGGCACGGTAGACGGCATCTTTTGCACGGCTTATCTTGTAATGCTTTGCCAGAGAAACAAATGATCCGCCTCCCAAAAGGTCCCAGATTCCGAATCCCTTGGCTCCTGAGATGTGGCTTCTGGCCTCTTTGAGAGATATCAGTGCTCTTTCGCCTGCAGTTATGGCTTCTTCTCTTTCTCTGTCGTAATCCATGATTCAAATATACATCAAAAACGGTGAAGAAAACAGATTGTGCATTGTACTGTTAATAGGTAAAATTGTCCCCGAGGCAATTTTTATGGAAAAGAAAGCGCTGGACCGAAATTCTCTGATTGTCAAGTTCGCAGCAATAGGGCTTGCTGTCAATCTGATTCTTTCAGTTTTAAAGATTACTTCCGGTCTTGTGATAGGGTCGCGTGCAATCACACTTGACGGTATAAACAGCCTTACGGATTCAGTCTCATGCGCTTTCATCATAGTCTCAGCTTTTCTTGCAAAAAAGCATGCCGATAAAGCCCATCCGTTCGGATACGGGCGTTTGGAGTATGTTTTCTCCCTTATGTTCGCCATTCTCATCATGTACTTCGGCGTAAGGTCCATTGTTGAGGCAATCAAGGATATAATCGAAGAATCTACTCTGCCGAATTACGGAATCGATACCATCATCCTCATGATTGTGTCGTTGGCTTCAAAGATAGGCTACGGCCTTGTTGCCCGCAAAAAGGGAAAGGAAATCCGCTCTCCCAGCCTCATCATGTCCGGAGTTGAAAGTATCGGCGATTCACTTGCATCGGTTTCCATACTTGTCGGAATGCTGGTGCAGAAGATTTTCTCCATCGGTATAGAGAATTACCTTTGCATACTCATCGCCATCATGATAATCCGCACGGGATATGAAATGATGCATGAGTGCTTCAACAAGATTCTTGGAATGCGCGTGAATCCTGAATTCGGAAAGAAAATCCGTACGATGATCATAATGCAGGAGGGCGTTCTGAATATCGCGAACCTTGTGATTCACGACTATGGAGAGGGGACTTACATAGGATCTGTGGACATACAGGTGGACGAGAATCTTACGGCATTGCAGATTAGCAGGATCTCGGCTGACATTAAGGCAAAGGCCATAGAGATGGGCCTTAATCTGACATCTGTCGGAGTCAATGCGGTAAACCTCAGTTCCCATAAGGCTGAGAACATCCGGGACAAGGTTCTTCTGCTTGCAACAAGACATAAGAGCATAGATCGAATCGAGTCACTTAACGTGGATCTGGAACTGAAGAGCCTGTCTTTTTCTGTTGTTCCCGAGTTCGATGTTCCCGATATGGAAGATGACTTGAAGAAATTCGAAAACGAAATCAGTAAATGTTTTCCTGATATGAAGGTGGTAATGTCCTTGTCAATCAAATCCGATTGACGGAGAGTGCGGAGGTGTTTGATGATTCTGTCTGTTTTCTCTCCACTTTGGTTCATCCTTTTCGGTGTGGATGCCGTGTTGACCGTGATAATCACGCTCGGAAGAATAGGTAAGGGCACAAAAGATACCATCTGCAGCTGAAAAAAAGTATCTGACAGCAACATTTTTATATTATAGGTATTCCTCAATAGCCCCTCTCTTTGCTACAATGGGTCAAACATTTCTATGCGTAGAAACGTTAATGGAGGAAAATAGAATGAAAAAGACTTTGATCGTTCTTATGGTCGCTCTCCTTGCTGTCTCCGCAGTTTTCGCAAACGGAGCAAGTGAGGCACAGGCTTCCAAGTCCGGTAAGTTCCACATCGGAATCGTCACAGGTTCAGTCTCCCAGTCAGAGGATGACCGCCGTGGTGCAGAGGCTTTCCAGGCTCTTTACGGAGAGGACATGGTTAAGCTCGCTATCTATCCCGACAACTTCACAGAAGAGCTCGAGACAACAATCCAGACTATCGTCAACCTTTCAGATGATCCTCTGATGAAGGCTATTGTTGTCAACCAGGCTGTTCCGGGAACCGCAGAAGCTTTCCGCCAGATCAAGGAAAGAAGACCTGACATCATCTGCCTCGCAGGTGAGTCCCACGAAGATCTTCCTGTCATAGGTGGTGCAGCTGACCTCGTTTCAAACAACGACTTCGTTTCAAGAGGTTACCTCATCATCAAGACCGCTCACGATCTCGGATGTGACACATTCGTACATATCTCATTCCCGAGACACATGGCTTATGAGACAATGAGCCGCCGTGTCGCCATCATGAGAAAGACCTGTGAGCTGTTCGGTATGAAGTTCGTCCTTGAGACTGCTCCGGATCCGACAACTGACGTTGGAATCGCCGGTGCTCAGGCTTACATTCTTGAGAAGGTTCCTGAGTGGGTCGAGAAGTATGGAAAGAACGCAGCTTACTTCTGCACAAACGATGCTCATACAGAGCCTCTGCTCAAGCAGCTTCTTGCTTACGGCGGATACTTTGTAGAAGCTGACCTTCCTTCCCCGCTCATGGGATATCCTGGAGCTCTGGGAATCGATCTCTCAGCTGAGGCAGGTGACTTCGCAGCTATCCTGAAGAAGGTTGAGGATGCAGTCGTCAAGGCTGGTGGCGCTGGCAAGTTCGGAACATGGGCATACTCCTATGGTTACACTGTTTCCGCAGGTCTCGCTCAGCACGCAAAGAACGTCATCGAGGGTAAGAGCCAGCTCAAGGACATCGATGATCTTTCAAGCGCATTCGCACAGTTCTCACCGGGAGCAAACTGGAACGGAGCTAACTACACCGATGCCACAACAGGTGTCAAGCAGGGCAACATCTTCCTTGTTTACCAGGATACCTACATCATGGGCAAGCAGGGTGACAAGTATATGCACGCAACAGAGACTGAAGTTCCTGAGTGGGCATACACAACAAAGTAATTTATCCCTGATGATTACTAATGCAGGAAGGGGCGACCCTTCCTGCTGTGTTGCGGAGGGCAGAGGTTTTCTCTGCCCTCTACATCACATAGATTCACAAATGCAATAGGGGAAAACTATGAGCGATAAAAAGGCGCCTCTGCTTGAAATGAAGAATGTCAGCAAAAGCTTTTTTGCCAACAACGTCCTTCAGGATATCAATTTCAAGCTTGAGGAAGGAGAAGTCCTGGGTCTGGTCGGTGAGAACGGAGCCGGGAAAAGCACATTGATGAAGATCCTCTTCGGTATGACCGTTATCAAGGAAACCGGAGGGTACGGCGGAAGTGTCCTCATCAACGGAGAGAAGGTTCAGTTCGATTCTCCGTTCGACGCTCTGAACGCCGGTATAGGAATGGTTCATCAGGAGTTCTCTCTGATTCCGGGTTTCACCGCAACGGAAAACATCCTTCTTAACAGGGAACCGGAGAAGGTGAGCGTGGTATCCAAGGTCTTCGGATCCAGACTGAACACACTGGACCGCAAGAAGATGGACGAGGAAGCTACTGAGTCAATCGACAAGCTCGGCGTCATGATCGACAAGAACATGGTCGTGAACCAGATGCCTGTCGGACACAAGCAGTTTACAGAGATTGCAAGAGAGCTCAGCAAGAAACAGCTTAAGATTCTGATTCTCGACGAGCCCACAGCCGTTCTTACCGAAAAAGAAGCCGATGCGCTTCTTGATTCCATCCGCGGAATGTCAAAGCGCGGAATCGCTGTCATCTTCATCACCCACAGACTTCATGAGATTTTGTATGTCTGCAACAAGGTTCTGGTCATGAGAGATGGTGTCATTGTCAAGGAAACCGCTTCAAGTGACACCAACGTCGATCAGATCACAAAGTGGATGGTCGGAAGAGACAACACCGCGGCCGCTAAGGTCGGAGCCAGCAGATCAAGGCTTTCAGAGCAGGAATCAGAAGTCATTATGTCCATCAAGAGACTCTGGGTCGATATGCCCGGTGAGACTGTCAGGGATGTATCTTTAGACGTCTTCAACGGTGAGATTCTTGGAATCGGAGGCCTTGCAGGACAGGGTAAACTCGGAATTCCAAACGGAATCATGGGCCTTTACGAGTCAGGCGGAAGCGTGACATTCGACGGAAAGGAAATTCCGCTGAACCACCCGAGAAAGTGCTTGGACAGCCAGATTGCATTCGTGTCCGAGGACAGACGCGGAGTAGGTCTTCTTCTTGACGAGACACTTGAGTGGAACATCGCGTTCCCCGCAATGCAGATTCATAACAAGTTCCTCAAGAACTACCTCGGCGGCCTCATCAAGTGGAGAGACGACAAGGCAATTCAGGAAGTCACCAACAAGTACATTGATTCTCTTCAGATCAAGTGCAGCCTGGGTTCCAAGCAGCTTGCAAGAGAGCTCTCCGGCGGAAACCAGCAGAAAGTCTGTCTTGCAAAGGCATTTGCACTTGAGCCTAGGTTCCTGTTTGTCAGCGAGCCCACCAGAGGAATCGATGTCGGAGCCAAGGCCCTGGTTCTTGATGCCCTGAAGAAATTCAACAGGGAAAGCGGGGTCACCGTCGTCATGATCTCTTCCGAGCTCGAGGAGCTGCGTTTTATTTGCGACAGAATCGCAATTGTTTCCGGTGGAAAGATTTCCGGAATTCTTCCTGCTGACCGACCTTCTGAAGAGTTCGGAAAACTCATGATTAGCAACGTCAGGTAAAGGAGGGGGATATGTCTGAACTTACAAGATCAAGCGGAAATCCTATTGTTGATAAGATCAGAGCCTTTGCAAGGTCCTTCGGCCTTCCCAGACTGATCATCGCAGGATTCCTTCTTCTGTTATTCATAATGGCCCCGTTTGTAGGTGCCAATTTCTTCACACAGCTTAGCAACACTCTGAACCGCTTCAGCTGGAACGCCGTTCTGGTTCTTTCAATGGTTCCTATGATCCACTCCGGATGCGGACTGAACTTCGGTCTTCCTCTCGGAATCATCGCAGGACTTTTGGGCGGAACACTGGCCATTGAAGTCGGAGCCACAGGCTTTGCAAGCTTCTGGGTCGCAGTTCTCTTCGCAACACCATTTGCACTGGTTCTTGGAAGTCTTTACGGCTTTCTTCTGAACAAGATCAAAGGCGGTGAGATGATGATTGCCACATACGTCGGATTCTCGTCTGTTTCACTTATGTGTATGATGTGGCTTC
>JAGBRG010000296.1 GCA_017632495.1 Spirochaetales bacterium | reverse complement strand
TATTTCCGTTTTCCATGGTTGAACTGGGATGCTGCTACGGCTATGTGGCGGTTTTTGCTATCGTATGTCTTTCTCCGTACATCAAAGGTGCGTTGTTTCAGTTTACAGGAAGACTGTCAGGTTTTCTCTGTGCATCGATTTCGGTTCTTATTCTCAGTGCTCCTATTCAGATGTTTCTGACAGGAAGATGGTATCCTGGTGCAATAATCGCAGCTCCTGTAGCAGGTTTTCTTGCTGCATGTTCCATGATCATGGGAATGCTCTTGTTGGCTTTCGGGCGTATCGGGTTACTGGTCAGGCTCAATGCTCATGTTTACAGTGCTCTTGAATCTGTTTTCACATTCTTCGGAACTTTTCCGTCATCAGGATGGATTGGATACCTGGTTCTTCTGGTTTTGACAACCCTCCCGTTTTTAGCCCTTCGGCTTGAGCGCAGGCTGTTGTTTAAACGATGTAAAAGTATAAAACCGTATGTTTGACAATACATACTTTATTACGTATTATAAGGAGTGTCAGATGAAGAGCTATTCTTCAAATGAGGTGATTAGGATTCTGAAAAGAAAGGGGTGGATTGAGGTGGCCTGCGTAGGCGACCATCATCAGTTCAAACATCCGAAACTTCCCGGAAGAATCACTGTTCCGCATCCGAAGAAAGACCTTCCGATAGGAACAGTAAGAAATATCTTCACTTATGCCGGGATTAAACAGGAGGAGAAATGAAGAACAATTATTCATTTGTCGCTTTATTTGAATATGCCGAAGATGGTATCAACATTACGTTTCCGGATCTCCCAGGCTGCTTTTCCTCTGCACATAAGAATGACACTGAAGAGGCCCTGAAGAACGCAAAAGAAGCTCTTGGTTTGCATCTTTTCGGAATGGAGAGTGACGGAGAACAGATTCCAAAGCCATCTTATGTGTTTGATTTTAAGCTGTCGCCGAGGCAGGTTCCGGTTTTGGTTGATGTGTTCATGCCGACAATCCGTGCATCTGTGAAAACGTCTTTTGTAAGAAAGACAGTCTCTCTTCCTGCTTGGTTGGCCGCTGCTGCAGATGAACGGCATGTGAACTGTTCCAAGGTTTTTCAGGATGCACTGATTGCACTGATTAAATAATATTCAACTCTTTCTCATAATTGGTTATAATCGCACCTGACATGGCAATCTGGGATTTCGATTACAGCTCAGTATCCTCAATTACAAGGCTTCTGGAAGAAAACGGTCTTGGTATGACCAAGAAGTTCGGACAGAACTTTCTCATATCTTTGCCCACTCTTGATAAGATTACTTCTTTGTGTGAAGCCAACGAGAACTCCGTTATTTGGGAAGTCGGTCCCGGGATAGGGGCACTGACCACACGCCTTCTCAAAACCGGTGCAAAGGTCACTGCGTTTGAGATAGACCACGGGTTTTGCAGGATTCTGAGAGAAAAGGCCTACACCGATGTCCCCAATTTCCGCCTTATCGAAGGCGATGCCCTTAAGACATGGAAGGAAGTCTATGAAAAGGAAGGGGCTCCTGACATGATCTGTGCCAATCTTCCGTACAATGTCGGGTCTGTTTTCATCGCATCGGTCATTGAAAACAGGTGCCTACCGTCACGCATGGTCTACACCCTCCAGAGCGAGGTCGTAGATCGCATATGCGCCAAGATGGATGATGAGCAGTATTCGGGCTTTTCCATTCTCACAGGCATTGATTATGAGAACCGCGAGGCCATGAAGATAAAACCAGGATGCTTCTTCCCGTCTCCGAATGTGGACAGCTCTGTTGTTGTCATGCAAAGGCGCAATAGTTCTCTTGTGCCGGAGAAAGAGGCAGTGCCGTTTCTTAATCTAGTACGTGTACTGTTCTCCCAAAGACGCAAGAACGTCAGAAACAATTTAAAGGCTCTTGGCCTTGCTTCTGAAAAGATTGACAGTGCTTTAGACAAAAGTGGCATCCTGCCGTCCGAAAGGG
>JAGBRG010000295.1 GCA_017632495.1 Spirochaetales bacterium | reverse complement strand
TTACAACATAATCGCTGGAAATCAGGGCATCTTTGTGCTTCATAACCAAAGAAGCAGAAAGATGCTCATTGATCTTCATATCATTGACTGCACAGACCAATGTTCCGTCATTGTCAAAGATGCAGCAGTATACTCCGGTTCTGTCATCAGGGCCGCTTAGCATCTCTGAGCAAAGCTTTATTCCTTCCTCTTTGAGACCTTTTGCTATGACGTGTCCGTATTCGTCACCGGCTATGGCCGTGAGAAAGGATACTTCAAAGCCCATGGCCCTGAGGGCGGAGGCAATGTTGCGCCCAACCCCGCCTGCGGCCTTTTCAACTGTTCCTATGTTGGAGTCCGCGGCAATGACCTTGTCGCGGCATTTTGCAATAACATCGACGTTGGAGGCGCCGACAACCCAGACACTCATTCCCATCTCAGATTGCCTCAAGCGCAATTTCCATCATCTTGGTGAAGGCCTTTTCTCTGTCTTCGGAGCTTACTTTGAGATCTTCGAAAACCATGTCGCTGACAGAAAGGATGCTAAGGGCCTTTACGCCGAACTTTGCTGCCAGGGTGAAAAGCTCTGCGCTTTCCATATCAACGCACGGAACTCCGTATTTCAGAAGAAGCTTTTCCTTCTCCTCTCCGAAATCATCATAGAAAAGGTCTCCGGAGTAGCAGCTTGCAACTCTTACCGGATAGCCGAGCTTTGAAGATACATCCACTGCATCACGCAGAAGCTCATAATCTGCCACAGGAGGAAACACAACTCCCTTGACTCCGAATCTTGTATGGTTCAGTCCTGTGTCGGCAGCCGCGGCCTGAACAACGACAATGTCCTTGATTTTGAGGTTCGGATCTATGGACCCGCAGGTTCCTGTGCGGATAAGGCGCTTGGCTCCGTAGAACTGAATCAGCTCGTTTATGTAGATACTGGCTGACGGTGCACCCATTCCGGTGCCCTGGACGCTGATTCTCTTCCCCTTGTATGTACCGGTAAAGCCCAGCATGTTGCGCACGGTGGTATAACACTTGGCATCTTTCAGAAACGTCTCTGCGATGAACTTAGCACGAAGCGGATCTCCGGGAATTATGACACGCTCTGCAATGTCCCCTTCTTTGGCATTGATGTGAATACTCATCTGCTCCTCCTTCTGTTATGATAACTTCCCTGCACCGTTTTATCCAAGTCATTATTTTGATTGTGCACAGAAGCTAAAACTATAATATAATTACGGTCGGGATTCGCCATAAAAGGGAAAACATGTATGAGTAATTCAAATCACAAAGGAAATCTGGTTACCGGAACATTCTTCAGGCTCTTGCCGATTCAGATTCTTCTTGCCGCCATATCACCTTTGAATGATATGGTATCAAGCCTGTTTGCCTCCAACTCCGTCGGAGCTGCCGCAATGGGAGCCATAGGACTGTACTTTCCGATAAACCTCTTTATCACATCACTGTGCTTTCTGATGGTCTGCGGATCTCAGATTCTCAGCGGAAAGTTCATGGGCGCCAACCAAATGGACCACACCCAGAGCGTTTTCGCATCTGATCTGGTTCTGGCTCTGACAGTTTCAGCCATATACATTACCGTTCATGTACTGGCTGTCATGTTCGGGTGGCTCAGAATCTTCACCACGGACCCTGAAGTTCTGAAGTATCTGAACCAGTACGTGATAGGAAAGACAATCGGAATCCTGCCGCTATTGATGGGACAACAGCTTTCTGCCTTCCTTTCTCTTGAAAACAAGATGAAAAGAACAACCACTGCCAGTATCGTATCCATTATTGTGAACCTTGTCGCAAGCTATGTCTTTGTAGTTGTTCTTAAGTTGGAGGCTTTCGGAGTCTCCCTTGCCTCGTCTGTAGGTCTTTGGTCATTCTTCCTTGTTGCCTTCTCAATCTTCCTCAGCGGGAAGTCCATCTTCAAGCTCAGACTTCGCGGCATCAGGTTCTCTGATATCGGAGCTATCTTTGTAACCGGTGCAGCCGGAGCTCTGACTTATATCTATCAGGCTGTCAGAGGTCTTATCGTAAACGGACTTATCACAAAGTACGCAGGATCCACCGGTCTTTCGGCCGTTGCCACAGTAAACTCATTTCTGGGACTTTTCTGGGCAATCCCGACCGGAATGATGACCGTCTCCAGAATGCTCATGGCTGTCTCCATCGGTGAAGAGGACAGAAAGACTCTTACTGACATCATGCGCAACATGTTCAAGTGCAGTCTGCCTCTGATGACGGCAATTGTCGCTGTGATAGTCGTTCTTGCAGAGCCTATTACCAACCTTTATTTCCATAATCCGCAAGAGGCGGTGTACGCACTTACAGTCCAAGGTATGAGACTTATGTCCATGGTCATGCCGGTTGCCGTTATTGAGATGCACTTCATGTGCTATGCACAGACTTCCGGAAAGCAGCTGGTCAACCAGATCTACGCATTGGTTGACGGTGTCGGCGGTGTTGTGGGATTTTCGCTTCTTCTCATGCCGTTCATGTCAGTGACAGGATTCTATCTTGCAAACATCCTTAACAGTGCCATAGTCATTGTGATTGCCCTGATCTATTCGGTGATAGCAAACAGAAGGATTCCCCGCAACATGGATGAGGTCATGGTTATTCCTAAGAATTTCGGAGTAAGTGCTGACGAGAGAATGGAGATTACCATTACAAGCATGGACGAGGTTGTGGACGTTTCCCAGAAGGTCAGTGAATTCTGTAAGGCCCGCAATATTGATGAAAGAAGAACCTACCTTTCCAGTCTCTTCATGGAAGAGATGGCGGGCAATGTCGTTGACCACGGCTTCCATAAGGACAAGAAGAAAAACCACTCTGTCGGAATCAGAGTCATTCATAAAGACAATGATGTGATTCTCAGAATCAAGGACGACTGCGTTCCGTTCAATCCCGAGGAAAGAAAAGACATCATCGATCCGAAGGATGAAACCAGGAACATGGCCATCAGGATGGTCTACAAGCTTGCGACCAAGATTGAGTACCAGAACATCCTTGGTCTGAACGTTCTGACAATCCGCATCTGATTCTGTTTATGTGAACAGTTGAATATTATTTTATTCTCTATGTGACAAACTGTGCTTATTGACACAATGATTGGTTTACTAATATTCTTTCATAGGAAGTATTTCCACAAATAATTATGAACTATCGTAAATAGGAGTATGACTATGGATCTTAAGCTTAAGAACAAGGTCGTTCTGGTCACAGGCGGTACAGGCGGAATCGGAAGCGCTATTGTCAGAGGATTCCTCGCAGAGGGTGCAAAGGTTGCCTTCTCTTCAACAAGCCAGGCTAAGGCTGACGCTCTTCTTGCAGAGCTCAATGCCGGCAATCAGGTCGCAGCTTTCATCGCTGACATGACCAAGGAAGAGGAAATCAAGAATTTCGTCGAGAAAGCAAAGAAGCACTTCGGCACAATCGATATCGTTGTTCCTAACGCAGGTTATGAGGGAAAGGCTCATCCTGTCCAGGATATGACTCTTGATCTCTTCGATCAGGTTTACATGCTCAACGTCTTCTCAGTCATGCTCACAATGAAGTATGCAGCTCCGACTCTCATCGAGAAGAAGTCCGGTGCAATCGTTGTCGTTGCATCAGCAGCAGCTTACGAGCCCACAGCCGGCAACAGCGCATATGTTTCTTCAAAGTATGCTGTCTCCGGTCTCACAAAGTGTGTCGCTCTGGAGCTCGGACCTTTGGGAATCAACGTCAACTACGTCTGCCCGGGTCCTGTCGACACTCCGATGATGGTCAGAATCGAGAAGGACTTCTTCCCTCAGCTCTCACACGCCGAGGCAATGGCAGCTCTGGCCGGTGCTTATGCAATGGACAAGCGCTATGCAAAGCCGGAAGAGGTTGCAAACGCAGTTCTGTACCTCGCTTCAGAGGTTTCAGCCCACACAGCAGGTATGGGAATGCACGTCGACTCAAAGGTCGGTCCGACAAGCTGAGTTTTCAGTTCTTCATTCAGAGCTCCGTCGAAAGGCGGAGCTTTTTTGTCATCAGCCACCTCGGATGAAGTTGTTATTATAATAACATTATGTTGTAATTTATTACAAAACTTCCCTCTCTCAGGTTGACCTTATCTCTTTTAAATGAGTAAATGATTTTAAGCCCGGATCAAAAAGTCCGGGATTCATTTTGGGAGGAAGCTATGGTTATCACTGATTTCCTTGAGAGGAACTCCAGATTGTACGGTACGGACACGGCTCTTGTCGTGGTAAGCCCCTCGGAGAAGAGGGACCAGGCAGTGACCTGGAGAGAGGCCAGCCTGATAGAGAGCGCAACGGACTCGCCCTACAGAAGGGAGATGAACTGGAGGACTTTCGACCACATGGCAAACAGGTTCGCCAACCTGCTTTTAAGCCGTGAAGTCCCACGCGGGACAAAGGTCGGCATTCTGATGATGAACTGCCTTGAATATCTGCCGATATATTTCGGAATCCTGAAGGCCGGATGCATCGTTGTTCCCATGAACTACAGATATTCCAGTGATGAGATAAAGTACTGCTTGGATCTTGCGGATGTAGAGATTCTGGTCTTCGGCCCCGAGTTCACAGCCCGCATGGATGCCATCGCAAACCAGATTCCTAAGGTAAGAACCATGTTCTACGTCGGTGATAACGGCCCGGCTTACACCGAAAACTGCCTCAGAGTCATGAACTTCACATCAACAAGCGCACCTCCCATTGCCTTGGAACAAGATGACTATGCGGCCATCTACTTCTCTTCCGGAACCACAGGCTTCCCGAAGGCCATTCTTCACAAGCACAGAGCTCTTTACAGCTCGTGTCTTACGGAGCAGAACCATCACGGTCAGACCAAGGACGATGTATTTCTGTGCATTCCCCCGCTCTATCACACAGGAGCCAAGATGCACTGGTTCGGCAGCCTGATGACAGGAGGCAAGGCCGTTATTCTCAGAGGAATCAAGCCTGAGTGGATTCTCAGAACCGTCACAGAGGAAAAGTGCACCATAGTCTGGCTTCTGGTACCATGGGTACAGGACATTCTTGATGCCATAGACAGCGGAAGAATCAAGCTTGATGACTATCTTCTCAGCCAGTGGCGCCTGATGCACGTAGGAGCCCAGCCTGTTCCGCCAAGTCTCATCAAGAGATGGCTCAAGGTCTTCCCGCACCACCAGTATGACACCAACTACGGCCTTTCCGAGTCCATCGGACCGGGCTGTGTGCACCTTGGTGTCGAGAACGTGGAGAAAGTCGGAGCCATTGGAATTCCCGGCTTCCTCTGGGAGGCCAAGATCGTCAAGGAAGACGGAAAGACCGAGGTCTCAGGCGAGGATGTCGGAGAGCTTGCAGTCAAGGGCCCGGGTGTCATGGACTGCTACTACAAGAACCCCGAGGCCACTGCCGAAATCCTCACCAAGGACGGATGGCTTCTGACCGGTGATATGGCAAAGCGCGACAGCGACGGCTTCATCTACCTTGTTGACAGAAAGAAGGATGTCATCATCACAGGTGGTGAGAACCTCTACCCCGTCCAGATCGAGGACTACCTGCGCAAATTCGACAAGATCAAGGATGTGGCAGTCATAGGACTTCCTGACCAGAGACTTGGAGAAATTGCAGCCGCAATCATCTCCATCAAGGACGGAATGAAGTGCACACAGGAAGAGATTGAGGAGTTCTGTCAGGATCTTCCCAGATACAAGAGACCTAAGAAGATCATCTTCGCCGATGTTCCCAGAAACCCGACCGGAAAGATTGAAAAGCCGGTATTAAGGGAACGCTACAGGGTTTCCAACCTTGTAGAGCAGCAGATCATGAGCTAAGTGAGGTTAACATGAAGAAACTTATGTTGGGCAACGAGGCCTTTGCAAGAGGTCTTTATGAGGCAGGATGCAGCTTTGTCTCAAGCTATCCCGGAACACCAAGTACCGAGATAACGGAGTTTGCCGCAAAATATCCTGAAATATACGCAGAGTGGGCCCCAAATGAGAAGGTTGCAATGGAAGCTGCCTTCGGAGCCTCCCTTGCCGGAAAAAGAAGCTTCTGCGGAATGAAGCATGTAGGCCTGAACGTGGCAGCCGACCCTCTTTTCACAATCTCCTACACAGGAGTCAACGGCGGCATGGTCATCTGCGTCGCAGACGATCCGGGAATGCATTCATCGCAGAACGAGCAGGACTCAAGACACTATGCCATTGCGGCAAAGGTTCCCATGCTTGAACCGTCCGACTCATCCGAGACCCTTTCTTTCACAAAGCTCGCCTTTGAGCTTTCAGAGAAGTTCGACACCCCTGTCATTGTTAAGATGTGCACACGCATAGCCCACTGTCAGAGCATCGTAGAGACATCAGACAGGACTCAGGTAGAAGACAGACCTTATGAGAAGAACATCGCAAAGTACATAATGATGCCTGGCATGGCCAAAAAGAGACACCCTGTTGTAGAGCAGCGTACAGCCGACCTTACAGCCTGGGCGGAAAAGGCCCCGGTCAACAGAGTTGAGAAAGGAAGCGATTCTTCCAAAGGCATCATCACATCATCCACAAGCTATGACTATGTGAAGGAAGTCTGCGGTTCAAGATACCC
>JAGBRG010000294.1 GCA_017632495.1 Spirochaetales bacterium | reverse complement strand
TGATGATGCAAAGGCCATAGGCGAGTTCGAGTATGACAGGGAATTCAGAAAAATCGGACTTCAGGTCTCTCCTCTCATGATGCCTCTTTCCGACCGGGTCTATTCGTTTCCTGAACTAAACAAAGTGACTTTCCATGGCCTTCCGGGGCTTTTGTCGGACAGTCTTCCGGATAAGTTCGGAAATGCCGTAATCGATGCCTGGCTTCAGAGCCAGGGAAGAAGCCCTCAGTCTTTCAATCCCGTGGAAAGGCTTTGCTACACAGGGTCTAGAGGTATGGGTGCTTTGGAATATGTTCCTGCCAGAGGGCCGGATCCGAGGGAAGGAAGAAGTGTGGAAGTAGACACTTTGGTGGAACTTGCCAACAAGGTTCTTAAGATGAGAAAAGGTCTTCATGTATCACTTAAGGAAGACTCCCTTCAGGACATAATCAAAGTTGGAACCTCCGCAGGAGGGGCAAGAGCTAAGGCTGTCATTGCCTGGAATCCTGAAACAGGAGATGTAAGGTCCGGACAGCTTCCAGCGGATAAGGGCTATGGTTATTGGCTGATCAAATTCGATGGAGTCAGCGGCAACGGAGACAAAGAGGGTGATGACGGACCTCAGTACACCAGAATCGAATATGCATACTACCTGATGGCAAAGGATGCAGAAATAGACATGGAGGAGAGCTTTCTTCTCAAAGAAAACGGAAGATATCACTTCATGACACGCCGCTTTGACAGAAATGCAGAAACTCATGACAAGATACATATGCAGACATTGGGTGCTCTTGCACACTATGATTTCAACAGCAGCGGGTCATACAGTTACGAAAGTGCGGCCAGAATAATGAGGAGACTGGGGTTGCCGCAAAGCGATGTGATCAGATTCTTCAGACGGATGGTTTTCAATGTCCTTGCCTGGAACCACGATGACCACGTGAAAAACATATCTTTTCTGATGGACAGGAAAGGAAAATGGTCTTTGTCTCCGGCTTATGACATGACTTATTCTTTCAATCCAGATGGTATGTGGACCAGCAGTCATCAGATGACAGTAAACGGTAAGCAGACTAACCTGGAACCTGACGATCTGATTCTTTGCGGACGGAACATGGGGCTTTCTGACAACGAAATAAGAAGGATTATTGAAAACACCGTCCGAAGCATTTCAAAATGGGAATCATTTGCATCTGAAGCAGGGCTGTCCGAGAGACCGATGGAAGAAATCCGAAGAAATCTGCAGAGGACAGCCGCTGACTTTACAAGATAGTAACTGTTTATTTGCCAAGAGCCTGGGCTACGGCCTTTGCCACAACGGAGGCAAGCTTTTCCTCTGGTGTCAGAGCAGAAGTTGAAGGGCCTGTATCAGAGCCTTTTCCCAGAGGATATTTATCCTTGGGGAAGGCAAATGACAGCACTTCTTCCATGTCCCCCACTAGGTGGAAGGTCAGACCTTCTTTGACATTGTCTTCCAGTTTATCCAAATCGCGTTTGTTGAATTTGGGAATTAAAACTGTCTTTACAAGGTTTCTCTTGGCAGCAAGGACTTTCTCTTTA
>JAGBRG010000293.1 GCA_017632495.1 Spirochaetales bacterium | reverse complement strand
CCACAACGTCTCAGTCTATGAGAATTTTGTCACAAGCCGTCAGATGATAATGATAATACTGATGCTCGTTGTGGTTGTTGCGGCTTTCTATACGGCATCGGTTGCCCAGCAGATGGTTCAGGATGACATTCAGGACATAGCTATTGTAAAGCTTGTCGGGTCTTCCAACGCACTAGTTAGAAAATCAGCTTTTATCAGCGTCTATGCCGTAACAATTGCAGGAATGATTCTGGGAATAGGGCTTGGGCTTCTTATCGGATGTAATCTGGGACCTATTCTCACATGGCTTTCATCATTGGGATTCCAGAGTCTTTCCTTCTATCTTCTGGATTTCTCAATCAATATTCCCTGGCTATCCATTGCACTTATCTGCGCAATGCTCATGGTAATATCCTTTATCTCTATCCGCATATCTCTGATCAGAACGAAAGTCATCACTCCTATGCGTCTTTTCACCTCATTGTAAAAACTGTAATATGAAAGCATGAGTCTTGAAGTCTTTGTTCTTGGTACAAGCGGAATGCAGCCTCTTCCCGGAAGATTTCTCACCTCAGCCATGGTAAGGCGTAACGGTGAGCTGTTTCTGTTTGACTGCGGAGAGGGGACTCAGGTCTCTTTAAAGATGCTGAATCTTCATTGGAAAAGAATCAACCGCATCTTCATAAGCCACATGCATGCAGACCATGTCACAGGTCTTCCAGGCCTTCTGATGCTTTCTTCCCAGGTGGACAGAACAGAACCTCTTTACATCTACGGACCGGAGAAACTCAGAGACTATATTGATGCAAACAGACGTCTTTTGGACATGTATATCAACTACGAGATCAAGTTCATCCAGACCGAGCCCGGAGTAATCCTTGAAACAGACGAGTACACAATAGAGGCGGTGCCTCTTCTTCATACAAAGCCATGCATGGGTTTTGTCATGAAAGAGAAGGACAGACCCGGTGAATTCAATGTGGACAAGGCAAATGAACTTGGAATTCCATGCGGTCCGATGTGGGGAATGCTTCAGAAAGGAATGGACATAACCCTTGATGACGGAAGAGTCATACATCCCGATCAGGTTCTGGGACAGCCCAGAAAAGGTGTGAAGTTCTCATACATAACAGATACGGTCTATATGGGCCACATCGCATCTCATGTAAAGGATTCGGATCTTCTTCTTTGCGAGGGCATGTTCGAAAGAGAACTGTCTCAGGATGCATTTGAGAAAAAGCACATGACAAGCACCCAGGCTGCGATGATTGCCCGTGATTCCAACTCAAAGAAGCTCGGACTCATTCATTACAGCCCGCGCTATACGGACAAGGAACTGCAGATACTGAAACAGGAAGCCTGCGAGGTATTTGAGAATACTGTTCTGTGTAAGGATAGGTTCTCTTTTCTTCTGAACAATCCGGACTGATCAGAGTTTTGACATCACAACATCATCAAAGTTGGCTTTCTCTGTACCTGAAACAAAGACGCTTGTGTATTTGATGTTCTCCCTGTTAAGTTCAGCCTCAGCTTCTTCCTTGGTAAGGAACGGAATGACCACAACCGTCTTTCCCTTTACTGTGAAGGCATCGGCGATCTCTCCCAGAGAAGTCTTAACATCATCGGCCTTTTTCTTTGTGAAAGCATATGTGATGTCATATTCATCTTCCTGAGCGCTTTCAAACTCAACTCTCATCAGATGAACAGGATCTTTTGCATCAAAATCGTTGATCTGTCTCTGCTCTTCAGGAACAGCGGGAGCTGCAGCCTTCTTTGTGCTCTGCTTTTTAGCAGGAGCTTTTTTGTTGGCAGCGGGAGCTTTCTTGGCAGGTTCCGGCTTTGTTTCAACAACCTTGACGGCAGATGCATTGGCAGCAACAAGCTCTGCAAGTTTTGAAACAGCATCACAGAGCTTATCGACCTTATTCTCAAGCTCAGCATAATCTGACTTGTCTTTCTTGGTTGCAGATTGCTTATCAAGCTTGGCGACCAAGGCATAGACGGCATCGGACAGAGCACTGTCCTTTGAAGCAGACTCAGTCTCAGGAGCTTTCTTCTCTTCAACAGCAGCCTGTGGAGCTATCTCTTCATCGCTGCTGTAGATTTTCATAAAATCATCATCTGAGATGGCATCTGATGAAAGAACCTCAGGCTCAGCTTCCTTGACAGGTGTCTGTACTTCAGCCTTACTCTGAACTCTTCTGACAGGGTCGTCATTGGGATTT
>JAGBRG010000292.1 GCA_017632495.1 Spirochaetales bacterium | reverse complement strand
GGGCAACGGTCGTCCCGGTCAAAGGCACCTACGACGACGCCTTCCTCCTCTCCATCGAGTACACCAAGCACTTCGGCGGAATCAACCGCAACACCGCCTACAACCCCATGACGATCGAGGGCAAAAAGAGCATCTCAATCGAGCTCTTCGAGCAGCTCGGACGCAAGGTCCCTGATGTAGTCTACGTTCCTGTCGGAGACGGCTGCATCATCAGCGGAGTCTACAAAGGCTTCTACGATCTGCTTCAGGCCGGCCTGATCGACAAGATCCCGCACATCGTCTGCTCTCAGAGCGAAAAATCCAACGCAATCAGCCAGGCCTTTGAGACCGGCGTCTTCAAGAGCATCGAGGCCTCTACACGCGCCGACTCCATTTCTGTTGATATTCCTGCAAGCGGCCGCATGGCTGTTCAGTACCTCAAGGCCTACGACGGCTGGTGTACTCAGGTAACAGAAAAGGAGATTCTTGATGCCCAGATGAGCCTTGTCCATGACAGCGGAATCTTCGTAGAGCCTGCAAGCTCTGCCGCATGGGCTGCCCTGATCAAAGACAAAGACATGCTGATCAAGCGCTTCGGAAAGGATGTTTCGGTCTGCGTGCTTCTTACAGGAATCGGCTTCAAGGACATGGCAGTCTTCGACGGAAGAGTCAGCATGCCTGCCTCTATTGAAAACAGCGCCCAAGCCGTCATTGACCGTTTCAGCAAGTGATTTAGCTATTTGTTTATCCGACCCGCCTTAACCGGCGGGTCTTTTTTGTCTTTAGGCCTTGCTAACACCACAAAACAAGAACCTCCCGAGGATATTCCCGAGAGGTTCGTGTCGTATTAAAGACAATTCTAATCAGAACTTATATGAGCCGCCCAGGGTCAGGCTGATGCCTGGCATAGGATAGCCTTCATACAGGAAATAATCCGTGTTAGTCAGGTTGCTCAGTTTTGCAGAGATTGCCACATCATCAAGAGGTCTGTAGTTGACTGTAACTCCCATAATGGTATCGGCATGCTGTTTGGTGTTGTTGTAGTAGTATCCTCCGAGGAACTGGGCATCAAACAGAACATCGAGATTCTTTGAGACATAACCTGTGACAAGTTTCAGGGTGTGCATTCTGACATTGTTTATTCTGATCTTATCTGCTATTGAGTTGTCTCCTGAGAGGTTATATGTGTAGTTGATGGTAGCATTTGCCTCAAGCTTTATGTGATCTACTATCACCGCCGACAGAGCCTGATCCGAACCGATGAACAAGGCCTGATCGATGTTTACAGGATAGTACATCCATGTATCCGGATCCATGACTGTAGCAATCAGGTCATAGGTTCTTCTGAGGAAAACAGATCCTCTGTAGTTCAGACCGCTGATAGGTTTGGACGATACTCCTATGTCAAGGTTCCAACCGCGCTCGTTCTTCAGGTTTGGATTGCCTTCGTAGTACATGGTGTAATCCTTGGGCCAGTAAAGTGCGGACATGTTCGGAACCGCTGTGGAATAACCGCCTGAGACATAGACGACTGTCTGCGTTTTCTCATCCGCACGCCAGTCGGCCTCCCCTGTCACATGCCATTCTGTCGACTTTGTGAAAGGAGCCTTGGCATCGATGGAAAAATCAAACTGATTGATTGACCTTGAGACTTTTATGCCCAATCCTGCAGCGATGCGGTTCTTATCGATTCCGGTTCCGGAAGTAGATATAACATGAACAAAATCAACTGGCACATAGACTTCATAGTCAAAATCATAAAGCTTTCCGACCAAAGACACATCTGCAGAAATATCATGTGTCTTTGTGTCGTTTTCAGGATCCCATTCTGATTCCACATAAGGCTTGTAGTTGTAGTACTTCCCCTTGTATCCCAGATTCAGACCGAGCTTTCCGAAGTCAGCATCATAAGAACCAGAAAGGCTCAGATCAAGATTCTGCGTCTTTGTGAGAGTATGTGAAACCCATGTCGAAGATCCGATTGTGTCAGCATAGTTGTATGAGTAATGTGCATTAAGACCAAGACCCAGCTTGTCGAACGAACCGTCGTAACCCAAAAGAGCATCCAGATTATAGACGGGAAGCTTGTTGTACTCTGATGTCTGTCTGTGGGCTGTTGCATCGTGAGAGAAACTGACTGCTGTCTTCACCGACTGCCCTTCAGCGATGCCGAACTTATAGGACGCGGAGACATCCTGAGATGTAAAGATGCGGTCTGTTGTCGAAGCCTCGCTTTCTGCCAGAAGAGAGCGGTTGTAGATGCTCACTTCACCTGAGCTCTTCGTGTAGATACTGACAGTTCCTCCGATTCCGACGGAGCCGGTGACCTCGATATGATCGACGTTGTGGATGCTGAGCATTCCAAGGTTGAATGAGCCGTCATAGTCACGAGACTGTCTGATGCCGTCCACATAGACATCGACCTGAGAGCCTTTGGAGCCGTTGATGGATACGCTGACCAGGGCGCTGTTTCCATAGTAGTCCTGGATGTCGATTCCGGGTAGCGATGCCAGAGCCTCGGCAATTGAGGAAAAGCACCTCTGTTCGATTTCTTCGCTTGTAAGCGTATACGTTGTCGCGAAGACAGGACATGCCAGCAGGACGAGAGCCAGCAACAAAGAGAGAAATTTGCGTTTCATTTCTTTTCTCCTTAATAAAATAGTTTGACTTGGCAAATAGCACTGCCTTGTCAAGGTTTCTCCGGTGTATACCGCACCGGACAACTCCACCAAAGCAGGGCTGGCATTCGGACTTCCTTGGAATCAAGGTCACCGCTGCGGAACAGCTGCGGAATCACACCGCATTCCCCGTTTGAGACATGGTAATAAGAGAACCACATCCCCTGCTCGCTATTCGGTTGGAGACAATTACATTTATTATGATGTCAGAATCTTTGATTGTTGTATAGCTACTGGTTCATTATCTCATTCAGCAGTTGCATATCAAAGAACGGGCGATAATCCAATCCATCATATTCAACGCCATCAGTTGATAATCGGACAATATCCTTCGAAATCGGATAATCGACCGGACAGCCTGATTCCACGTTGTTATACTCAGGATTTGTAGACAAAGGATCGAGTAATACGAACTGAGATGTGCTGAGAGTAAACGAGGTTCCATCGGGCAAAGAGGCATATTGAACCTGGCAGGATCCGCCACCTGAAGGCTCTCCAATGATCACCGCTCCAAGACTGCGCATTATAAACGGGAAGATATTTCCACAGGAGAATGATGATTTTGAAATCATGACTCCATACTTAAACTGGCTGTACACAGACTCCTTGTCCCTTTCGTCAAACACACCGTCAAGATTTGCATCAACATCGTAGTGCAATGTTATTTTTCGTCCGATTGTCCTGTCAAAACCGTCTAGATCAGAATAACCTGTTGCAAGGAATGTGATGAACACAAGAGTATCGACATATCCGCCAGTGTTGGCACTGAAGTCAAAGATTACGTTCTTGATTCCGGGATTCTCCGATGCCCGCCTAAGACCTAAAAAAGCAAGGCCGACACAATCCTGAGGAATTTCCCCTGCACCATTATAGAATTCAATCCATTTCTCTTCTTCCATTTCCATGGTATCTATAGAGATTATTGCTGTGTTACCATACTCGTGATACCAGTCTTCTCCCCAGAGTTTCACTCTGGCATATTTGACATAATCATTTGCGATTTTGATTTGTTGGGTATAATGAGTCAGCAGTTTTTCAAATTATTTAAGATAATTTCATCTTTCATCCAGGGTAAAGAAACTAAGGTATCTAGGACCGTCACTAAAATCGGTGTGGCTTCCGTCTCCGAGGTAATACATGAAAAGTTCAACCATGGATATCAGATACTCGTATCCTTCTGTAGATTTAAGCCCTCTGACAAGTTCCTCTCCCTTTTCTCCCATATCCAGAAGTGCCTGATTCAGGCCTTTCTGTGCAATTGCCTCATCCAGAACCGCCCTACCAGGATGACCATAAAGATAATCAAAGGCGAAACAGAGCTCAGCATATGTTTCCAGAGCGACATCAGAAGGTCTTGTTCCCTTCGAAATCAGATCTTCCATCATCTGTGAATCCAAATCAATTCTGGTAGTTCCAGACACACCTGGGTTGTAGCCAAAATAACGAGCCCTTTCTCCGTTCCACATCAGATGCCATGCGGCTATATCTGTAAATAGATTGCTGGCCATGGTCAGAGAGATGTAAACATCATCATCCTGTGCATACATTCTGAGGCCGTGTTTTGCGAAGTCCAGCGTAAGACTCTTTGCTTCTTCATCTGATGTGATATTTGTAATTCTGGTAAGTTTAGTGTTGGAATCCTTCAGACCAACAGCAGTTTCATAGGGAAGAGCCGGATTATGAAAAGCAGTCCAGTTCTGAGAAGTGAGAGTTCCCTTCTCAGGGTCAGCAATAGCCTCCACGCCTTGGGAGTTGGTAAAGACCAGCTTGCCGTCATCTGTTTTTGAGCAGGTCAGAACATTGTAGTCAACAAGCTCGGTATAGGCTTTGAGACCGTAATACGGCACATTCGGCTGATCAGGATAGAACCTAACCTTGAAGGTTTTAGTCCTTCCGTCTTCGAAGACTATTTCAACTTCTTTTTCTTTATATTCATTAGACTTGGTTGTTACACAGGACGTGAGATAGACAAAAAGAAAAACAAACATGACTGATATGAGAAACAGTCTTTTTTTCATATACTCTCCCCTGAGTTTTTCCTGTTCTATTATGTTTAACCAAATTCATCTTATTCTTTGAGTCCGGCTATTACAAGCCAAAAGTTGTGAATCAAAAGAGATATACTTGATTTGGAACGAGACTCGACGCTCCGCTACCACGCCTTCGCTGAAAACGCTCCACCGGAGCCTTTTCCCGGCTTCGCCGTCGCTCGTTTCGAGTCTCGCCTCTATATAAAAACCCGGAGGCAGCCTAAGGCTATCTCCGGTTTTTTGCCATGAACGAGACTCGAACTCGTACGCTATTGCTAGCAGGGGATTTTAAGTCCCCGGTGTCTACCATTCCACCACCATGGCTATGTGTTGTTGATTATTCTTATTGTTCGTCTACAACGTCGTTGTTAGAAATAAGCTTGGCGTTGGTCTTCCCGGGAAGGACTTTCTTCCAGAAAGCCTGTGTGCCTGTATAGGTTTTTGCGAACTCCTCTTCGCTCTCCTTGAGAGCACTCTGCCATGCAGCTCCGAAGCCCGGGCTGTTGATCACAAGTCTGTCCACAGCCTGCTGGTAGATGTGAAGTCTCTGAACCTCTGCCCTACCTGGCTTCTGTGCGAGATTGGCGTTTGTGATGCGAAGATTTTCGTTTGCCTTTTTCAGCTCCTCGTTTTCCTTGCGGAGTTTTGTGACTCCTTCAGACTCAATATCCATTCTGTCTGCAAGAAGATTCTTCAGGCGGGCAATCTCCTGCTTGCTTTTCTTCTCAATCTCACCCTTTCCCATCTTCTGCCAGATGTAGACGATAATAGCTATTACAAGGCCGACTCCGAGGCCGATAAGTACTTCTTTCATTCAGGATTCCTCCAAAGACTATGATACTATCTCTTGCTCATTTCGGCAAGGAAGGTGAAAAACTCAGCGGATGAAATGAGTGGGGGTTGCCTTTTCCTTTTCAGGCAGGCCGAACTCCTTCTTTCCCAAAGCTATGCTCTTCATCAGAAACGCCATGTTCCTGGCAAGGGTTCTCATTGTCTGAAGACCCTCAAGATCCTGAACTGCCTCACCTTTCTGTCTTCCGTGGACGCTGTTCCAGTACTGGCTTGAGGCAACGGGCATTCCGCATATCGTAAAATACTTGTTAAGCTCATCGAATGTAGCCGAGCACCCTCCGCGCCTTGCCACAGCAATCGAGGCTCCGACCTTCATTGTCTTGTCAAAGGATGTACTGCAGAAAAGTCTGTCCAAGAAGGAAATGATGGTTCCGTTGGCAGATGCATAGTAAACAGGTGTTGCAAGAACAAGACCGTCAGACTGCTTGAAAAGTTCTGCAGCCACATTGACGTCGTCATCAAAAACGCATTTTCCTGTATTTGAACAGCTGTAGCATGCGATGCAGCCGCGGATTGCCTTGCTTCCGATTTCAAGAACCTGTGACTCAATTCCCTCTTCCTTGAAAATCTTGACCATCTCATCAATGGCGATGCTGGTGTTTCCGCCCTTTCTGGGGCTGCCGTTTATGAAAAGTACCTTCATTCTCAATCTCCTATCTGAATCAAATCTCTGATTACCTCAGAAGCAATCAGAAGTCCGGCCACCGACGGGACAAAAGCCGTGCTTCCCGGAACTCTCTTTTTTCCATCCATCACATTATCGGTTTTGACAGGCTCCTCGGTGGAAAACACACATTTGAGATGTTTTATTCCACGTTGGGAAAGCTCTCGTCTCATTACACGTGCCAAAGGACAGACACTTGTCTTAGATATGTCAGAAACCCTTAATAGTTCAGGATGAGTCTTGTTGCCAGTTCCCATGCTGCTGATGATGGGAACGCCTGCCTTCTTTGCCCTGACGGCAAGCTCAAGCTTGGCTGTCACTGTGTCGATGCAATCGACTATGTAGTCATAACCGGAAAGGTCTATCTGGTCTGCTGTCTCAGGAAGGTAGAACATCTTGAGCTTTGTGACACCGCACTGCGGATTGATATCCAAAATCCGCTTTTCGGATACATCAACCTTATCAAGGCCTATTGTGGACTGAAGGGCTATCAGCTGTCTGTTTAAATTGGAAAGGCAGACCTTGTCGTTATCCACGATTGTGATTTTCCCAAGACCTGAACGCACAAGAGCTTCCACTGCATAAGAGCCTACTCCGCCAAGTCCGAAAACTATGACATGACTGTCATTCAGTTTTTGTAATGCTTCCTTGCCCAGAACAAGTTCCGTGCGGGAAAAAATCTCGCTCACCTTTCATCCTCCGCTGACGGATTAACTATAACACCTTTCTAAGAGATTGTTTATCTGATAATTTATAGTCATGCAGACACTTTACACCGACAGTCTTTCCAAAAAGATGGACGAAACAGCGCAAAGCTATTTCTCAATTCCTGGCATTACGCTTATGGAGGATGCCTCTTTTTCCACATATACAATTATAAAAGACAGGATAAAGAATTCCAAAAAAACTGTCTTTCTGGCAGGTGGCGGAAACAACGGAGGTGATGCCCTTGCCGTAGCAAGGCTTGCATATCTATACGGATGCAGAAACATAACTGTACTTATTTCTGACAGCGGAAAGGAGACAGAGAACAGGGCAATTCAGAGAACAGCCTGTGAGAAGATAGGCATTAACATCACAAAAGATGCAGATGCTGCTTTAAAAGATGCAGATCTGATTGTAGACGGGCTTTTCGGGATAGGCCTTAAAGGAGACCCCAGAGCACCCTATGATGAACTGATTGAAAATATTAACAAAGCCAAAGCCTATGTCATATCAATAGATGTTCCTTCGGGAATCGGAGATGATGTGAGATTCTCAAAAGGCATCAAAGCAGATGAAACTGTCTGCATGGCTGCTCCGAAATCAGCTCTTTACCTTCCTCAGAACAGAGATTCAACCGGAATTATTCACATTTCATTCCCGTTCTTTCCCGAAGGGACAAAACCTGAATCAGACATCAGACTTTTGGAAGAGCGTGATCTGGCTCTGAAAAAACTCCGCTGCGATGACTACAAAAAGACGCGAGGCTCTGTTGCCATAATCGGCGGAAGCGGAAGATTCACAGGTGCTGTGGTTCTTGCCGCAAAGGCTGCTTTCCATGCTGGAGCGGGACTTGTGACAATCTTTACCGAGGAAAGGCTCATCCCCTCCATTTCAAAGGCAATTCCATCTGCCATGGTCACAACATATGATGCCATACAGGACCTAGCCTCATTTGATGCTGTTCTCTGCGGCCCGGGAATGGGCAAAGACCATGACAGCGCCCTACTACAGGCTGTAGAAAGTGCCAAGACACTTATAGTTGATGCTGACGGAATCAGAGCTTTTGCCAGACTGAAACTCAAAGCCAAGGACAAATGCATCATGACTCCACATCTGGGAGAGTATGCTGCTCTTCTTGCATCGTTCTGTCCGGATAGTGAGACAGATACACCTCAAGGCTGGATAAAGACTCTAAGGGATATTTCTTCAAAAACAGACAGCACAATCGTTGTAAAAGCGAACACACTCTGGATTGCAGGAAAAGACCGGACAATCAGCGTAATTGACGGGCAGAATCCTTCACTGGGAGTTGCAGGATCTGGAGATGTGCTATCGGGCATCATCGCAGCACTGGCTGCGCATAATGATGACAGGTCTGCAGAAAACGGCACCCTGCTACATCAGAGTGCAGGGCGCCTTGCTCACAAAAAGTATGGATTCTACTCTTCCGATGAACTGATTTCCTTCATCGGAAAAGTCAGATAATCACTTGGCAAATGCAGACAGATACTTATGGGAAGCCATGTAGTCATGGAAGACCTTGTCTCTGTCCATGGTAAGATACTCGCCGTTCTTATAAAGAATCTTTCCGTCGACCATCGTCATGCAGACATCGCTTGCCTGGGCCGAATAGACGACAAGGGCAAGAGTGTCGTAATCGGGAACCATGTGAGGTGCATCGGTATTGATTGCAATGATATCGGCCTTCTTTCCGACTTCGAGCGTTCCGGTATCCTTTCTTCCCTGCTCCAAGGCTCCGGCGAGGGTTGCCATCCTGATTATTGCCTCAGGCTTCATTATTGTCGGGTCGCAGGTATAACCGTTGTGGATAATCGATGCAAGATGCATTTCCTCGAACATGTTGACGTTGTTGTTGCTTGAGCTTCCATCTGTTCCCAAAGATACGTTGATTCCCATGTCCAGAGCTTTCTGAATCGGAGCAAAACCGCTTCCGAGCTTCATGTTGCTGGTCGGGTTGTGAACGATTGTGACACCCTTTTCCTTGAGAATTCTCAGGTCATCATCGGTACACCACACGCAGTGAGCCGCATATGACGGAAGATTGAAGAATCCAAGGTCACTGAGCCACTTGGTCGGAGTCTTACCGTGGCGCTCGATACATCCTACGTGCTCGCGCTTTGTCTCAGAGACATGTGTATGGAAACGTCCGCCGAGCTTCTGAATCTCTTCTGCCCACTGGGCTGCGATCTTTTCGGAGATTGTATATTCGGCATGGATACACCAGTCAACGTGCAGCCTGTCATCAAAAGCTCCGTCGAAGTTCTTATGAAATTCAATGGACTCGAATCTATCAGGGAATGTGGCATAATCAATGTCATCGCCGATACCCATCAGAACACGTGTGATATCAGCTTTGATTCCGCTTTCCTCGATGCACTTCTGAGTGATCATCGGACGGAAATACATATCTGAGAAGCTGGTGGTTCCGCTTGCAAGCATCTCCAGGATGATCATATTCATTCCGGATACAAAATCCTGGTCACGCATCTTGCCCTCGATGGGCCAGACAGCGTTTTCAAGCCATTCCTGCAGAGGAAGGTCACTTCCAAGCCCCTTAAGGAGGTTCATTGCAGAGTGGGCATGACCGTTGACGATACCGGGCATCAGAATCTTGTCATACATATCGATTTCTTCGGCGTATGTCTTTTTAGGCTTCTGGGTTCCGATATAGTCGATAAACTTACCGTCTACACCAAGATATGAATTCTCCAGGACCTTCATTGATCCCTTTTCAGTTGTGATGATCTTTGCGTTCTTGAAAAGAATTGACATGCTGTTACTCCTTTTGTGTCATTATACACCATTATCATCAGTTCAAAGGAATGACATATGGCTTACCGATGCTTCTGGCCATGTGATAGATCTTAGCAGCATCTTCAACATAGGATGCACGTACATATGCCAGATCAAGATCAGAGGCCACAGCCACAGCTCCGTGGTTAGCCAAAAGGCACCCGCCCTTATCCCCTATGTCACGGGCGGCATTGAGGCCAAGCTGAAGAGACCCTGTCGGAGCATATTCAGCAAGAGGAATCTCACCTCCGAGCCACGGTTGCATCTCTATGAGTATCAAAGGAATCTTCTCCCTTAAAACAGCAAAGGATGTAGCATATGGAGAGTGAGTATGAACAATTGCGTTTACAGCGGGTTTTGCCCTGTAAAGCTCTGCATGAAGTCTCCACTCAGAAGAAGGCTTTGCATCATCGGGACACTTGAGAATCTCACCGTCAATGGTCATTATTACGATTCTATCTGGTGTCATAGTGGCATAGCTTTCCGAACTCGGTGTAATTGCAAAGGCATTCGGACGCTCAGGAAGGCGGACACTGATGTTGCCGCTTGTGGCCGAGACAAGGTGCTCGTCATACATGAGTTTTGAATACTTTACGATGCTTTCTCTGATTTTGATGTGATCCATTTTGTCCTTTCCCTCGTACAAATAATCTACTAAGATTAGACAGTAGTCAACAAATAACGGAGGCCTTCATGGAGCGTCAGGACACAGGACTTGCATTCCTTCAGAGATATGAGAACATCGCTTGGTATGACAACGGAGAGGTCAGAATCCTGGATAGGAGAATATATCCAGCAAAAAAGGAATTTGTTACTTGCAAGACCCACGTTGAGGTCATGCAGGCCATAAGAGGCATGGTCACACAAAGCACAGGCCCTTATGTAGCAGGCCCGATGGGAATGGCTCTGGCTGCCTGGGACTGCAAGGATATGAGCGCGCAGAAACAGATGGAATACCTTAAAGAAGCCGCCTCATGCATCTCTGATGCCCGCCCCACTACAAAGAAACGAATGGTCATTGTCACCCAAGCCTGCCTTCCTGCAGCCGAGAAAGCTTTAAAGGATGGAAAACGCGTGGAT
>JAGBRG010000291.1 GCA_017632495.1 Spirochaetales bacterium | reverse complement strand
ACGATGCCCTCGAGCGCTTTAGGGATGTGAACGCGAAGGGCCTGGACTGATACTTAAAAAATAATAAGTAATAATATACCAATACTCTTTATCTTTTCGTCCATAGGTGGTATTGTCAAAACATGACGAAGGAAGTTCACGTAGGGCCTCTGACCATAGGTGCCGATGCACCTGTGAGTGTGCAGACCATGTATGATATTCCTCTCTCTAAACTGGAGGAGAGGTTCGAGTCCCGGCTGGCCGTTTTAAAGGCCATGGGCTGTGACATCATCAGATTCTCATATCCCGATATCTCTGAGCACGACTGTCTTTGCGATGTAGTCAGACGCTGTCCAATGCCCGTTGTTGCAGACATTCATTTTGACTGGAAGAACGCCATGGATGCCATGGACTGCAATGTGGCCAAAATCCGCATAAATCCGGGCAATATCGGTGAAAGATGGAAGACTGAGGAGATTGTAAGAAAGGCGCTCGACAAGGGAGTTGCGATCAGAATCGGTCTTAACAGCGGATCTCTTCCCAGAAATGACGGGTCCAAGGACAAGGTGAGCCTGATGGTGGACACCGCACTGGAGTATATCTCGTGGTTTGAGAATTTGGGTTTCTACAACACCGTGGTATCGCTGAAGGCATCTGACAGCGAGCTGAGCTATGAGGCTGCAAGGCTTTTTTCGTCCAAGAGTGATTATCCTCTGCATCTTGGTGTGACCGAGGCCGGAGGAGTTGTCACATCCTGTGTCAGATCCACATGGACGCTCGGAAGACTCCTTCAGGACGGAATAGGAAACACCATAAGGTATTCCATCACGGGCTCGATAGAGGATGAGGTTCAGGCTGGAGCGGAGCTTCTGAGAACCCTCGGGCTCAGAAAGGGCGGAATGAAGATAGTCTCATGTCCGATGTGCGGAAGGTGCAGCTTCAACAGCCAGGGCTTTCTGAAAGAGGTTGAGCATGAGCTTCTTGCATCGGGAAAGGACATCTGCGTGGCGATAATGGGCTGTCAGGTGAACGGACCCGGAGAGGCCAAGGGGGCCGATATTGCCGTAACCGGCATAGGAAACAAGGTTTACCTCTACATGCATGGTGAGGTTTACAAGCAAATCGATTCCGCGGATGCAAAGAAGGAACTTCTGAAGGCAGTATCCGATTACGAATGAGAAGATGAAGGACAAGTTGATAATAAGGGGTGCCAACGAGCACAACCTGAAACATGTGAATCTTGATCTCGATAAGAACAGCCTGATTGTCGTATCAGGTCTTTCCGGAAGCGGAAAGAGTTCTCTGGCCTTTGACACAATCTTTGCAGAAGGACAGAGGCGTTATGTCGAATCCTTAAGCTCCTACGCCAGGATGTTCCTGGGGCGTCTGGATAAGCCTGATGTGGAGATGATTGAGGGCCTTAGCCCTGCAATTGCCATTGAGCAGAAGACCACGGGAAAGAACCCGAGATCCACTGTCGGAACCATCACTGAGATTTACGACTACTACAGACTGCTTTGGGCTAGAATCGGAGAGGTTCACTGTCCGAACTGCGGGCGCACAATCAGCCGCATGTCTGTGGACCAGATAATCGATGCCATTTTCAGACGCGGCGGAGAAGGAGCCAGAATCATGGTCCTGGCTCCTGTGGCCATGGGCAGAAAGGGTGAGTACAAGAAGGTTCTTGAGGATGCCAGAAAGGCAGGCTATCAGAGAGTCAGAATCGACGGTCAGATGCACATGCTCGATGAAACCTTCAATCTGGACAAGCAGGTTAAGCATACAATTAGCATAGTCATAGACAGACTGATTCTGGAAAAGGAGAGCCGCCTCAGGCTTTCCGATTCGATTGAAAAGTCCACTGAGATGACAGGCGGTCTTGTCGAAGTGACATTCATTGCACAGGATAAATCTGAGAGCTCGGAAATCTACTCGGAGAAGAACAGCTGTCCCCACTGCGGAATATCGATAGGTGACATCCAGCCAAGGATGTTCAGTTTCAACAATCCATACGGAGCATGTCCTGAGTGTAACGGCCTTGGTTTCAAGACCGAATATGATGTGGATAAAATCATCCCCGACAAAACCAAAAGCTTTGACGAGGGCGCCATCGCATCACTGAATCCCAATGCCGGATGGGGAAGGGCCGGTTTTCTGGCCTTTGCCAAGAGCCAGGGCTTTACCTCAAAGACGCCGTTCAACAAACTCACAGAAAGCCAGCTCAACGCCGTCCTGTACGGATCCGGTCAGGTCTTCAAGATGGACTATGAGGACAGGATGGGGTCTATGAGCATCAACAGGCGCTGGCACGGAGTCGTCAACGACCTCAAACGCCGATATGCAGAGACCGAAAGCCCCATGATCCGCACCTGGATAAATTCTTTCCAGACAGAGGTCGAGTGTCCCGTGTGCCACGGAGACAGGCTCAAGCCAGAGGCTCTGAGCGTCTATGTGGGCGGTAAGAATATCAACCAGGCCACTGCCATGAGCATCAAGGACAGCTATGATTTCTTCTTAAGCCTGTCTTTGACTGAGAGCCAGCAGCAGATTGCCTATCAGATAATGAAGGAAATCAGATCAAGGCTTACGTTTCTGAAGAATGTGGGTCTTGGCTATCTGACAATGAACAGAAACGCCGGAACCTTAAGCGGAGGCGAGGCCCAGAGAATAAGGCTGGCAACCCAGATCGGTTCTGCTTTAAGCGGAGTTCTCTATGTTCTGGATGAGCCTTCCATAGGCCTTCATCAGAGAGATAACAAGAGGCTTATCGATACTCTTCAGAACCTCAAGGAGCTGGGAAACACCGTTTTGGTTGTTGAGCATGATGAGGCTACAATCAGGGCGGCCGACTATGTTGTTGACATGGGCCCTGGTGCAGGAGTTCACGGAGGAGAGGTTATTGCCCAGGGAACGCCTGAGGAAATTGAGAAGAATCCAAACAGCATCACAGGTCAGTTCCTCTCTGGAAAGATTCAGATTCCCGTTCCTTTCATGAGAAGGCCCGGAAACGGCAGACACCTGAAAGTAATCGGAGCTACGAAGAACAACCTTTGCAATGTGGACTTTGATTTCCCTCTGGGAAAGCTCATAGTCCTTACAGGAGTTTCGGGTTCGGGAAAGAGCACGCTTTTAAATCAGATTCTGACTCCGGCTCTGAGGGACAGGTTCAACAAGAAGGCCGAGCGTTTTGACGGATACAAGAGGATTGAGGGAGCTGAGAATCTTGATAAGCTTATTCAGATTGACCAGAGCCCGATTGGAAAGACTCCAAGATCCAACCCTGCAACCTATGTCGAGGTCTGGGGTCATATCAGGGAGCTGTTTGCAAGTCTTCCGGAAAGCAAGGCGCGCGGCTACAGGGGAGGAAGGTTCTCCTTCAATGTTCCAGGCGGAAGATGTGAGCACTGTCACGGAGACGGAACCATCAAGATTGAGATGAACTTCCTTCCTGATGTCTATGTCACCTGTGATGTCTGTCATGGAAAGAGATTCAACGTGGAGACTCTTGCCGTCAAATACAAGGGAAAGAGCATAGCCGATGTCCTGGATATGACGGTATCTGAGGCTTTGGAGTTCTTCCAGGCGGTTCCGCCGATTAAGAGAAAACTCCAGACGCTGGAAAGCGTCGGCCTCGGATATATCAAGCTTGGGCAGAGCGCTCTGACACTAAGCGGAGGAGAGGCTCAGAGAGTAAAGCTTTCTCTTGAACTCAGCAAAGTGGGAACGGGAAAGACCCTCTATGTTCTGGATGAGCCTACAACGGGCCTTCATTTTGCCGATATCAAGAAACTTATGGAGGTAGTGAACCGCCTTGTTGAATCCGGAAACACCGTGGTGATGATAGAGCACAACCTTGATGTCATAAAGCTTGCAGACCACATAATTGATCTTGGTCCGGAAGGCGGAGACGGAGGCGGAAAGATTGTCGCCCAGGGAACGCCTGAGGAAGTGGCTCTTTGTGAGTCTTCCTACACGGGCCAGTTTCTTAAAGATATACTCAGTAAGTAGCGGGGGCAGATGAGAAAGGCTATTGCGGCAGTTCTAATAATCCTTCTCGTGGTTGTTTCAAGCGTCTTTGCAGATGATTCTCTTCTAAGGCGCTCGATTATGGCTTGCACATATTCCGAGCTGGTCCAGATGGCCCGTTCCTATGGCATTGCCGTCACGCAGGATGAGACTGAGCTGCGTAATACCATTTTGAAATTCTTCGGCCTTGAAACGCAGCCTGATAGTCCTGAGGAGCCTGAGCCAACGCCAGAGGCACAGGCGGTGACATCGATCTCCATAGATCATGCGGAGAGGATGAACACCGTAGGCGATGTGATAATCATGTCTGGTACGGTCAAGGTTTCATTTTCGGCGGAGAATACGGGAAAGAGGATTCTTAGTGCTGATACTGTTGCCATTGACCTTCAATCGAAGATTCTTCAGGCCTCGGGAGATGTGGTTCTTGAGGATGAGGACGGAAAGAACAGGACTTTCAGGGGCCAGGTGGTGAGCCTTGACTGGAGCTCGCTTGATGTTGTGGTCTTTGACGGTCAGAGTTCGACTACAAGGTCCAACTCATCGGGAAGCGATATCATCTTCTATGTGAGCGGAAAAGAGGTTTCCTATGACGGGGACTCGGCCGGAGTGTTCTTCAATGACGGAACAATAGCCACATGGAAGGATGACCCGTATTGGAGCATTTCGGCAAAAGAGCTGTCCCTTTCAGGAAACGACATGTTCATAGACAGGGCTGTGTTCAGACTTGGTCGTGTTCCTGTCTTCTATTTCCCGGTGTTCTTCTATCCCGGAACCACGCTTTCTTTCAATCCTGCAATAGGAATGTCCAGCACCAAGGGTGCTTTTCTGAATACTACATATGAAGTCTACGGACAGTATCCCAGACTGGGACAGGTGGGTTCCAAGGGGTCCTCGTCATCCAGTTCAAGTGACGGAGAGTCCGCAATTCTGGGAATCTCTTCGTTCTTTGAATCCTCTGAGGGCGGCACGATGATTCGTGACGGAATATACTACAGACCGCTTAAGGAAGGCGAGGAGCTGGGGAGTCTTGAAAAGTGGGCACGGGATAGCGGAAGCTATTTGGCAGTATTTGCAGATGTTTATCAGAATCTTGGCCTTTCACTTGGTTTTGATACGCTTAACAAGTTATTTGACAAGAAGCTGAATGTGGGAGCTTTGGGTGTTGTGGCCTACAGGCCGCAGACCGACATCCAGAACATGAGGCGCTTCAGATACAGCTTTGATTTCAGTTTGGATTACAAGCTGGATAACCTTAATGTCAAAGCTTCCATGCCGCTGAGAAGCGACCCTGCCGTGAGAGTGGATTTTCTTAACAGAAACACGGCCTTTGCCCTGGATTCGCTTTTCGGAACGGATCAGTACTTCCCGTCAACATACTCAAGCCAGAGCACATATACATGGGCTTTGGATTCTTCATACAAGATAACACTTGGAAACTATACCTTCAACTTAAGTTCGCTTAAGGCTGATATCGATTACAAGCTCGATCTTCAGAAGGACCAAAGCGGTGAGTATTACTATAACCCCAAGGTAGTGGAGGCTTCTCTTCCTTATCTGAGTTTCTCATCTGACGGTGTGATAATGAATCTGAAGGGAGAGTCCAAGAGCAGCACAAGGGAAACAGGTTATTCCAATGACCTTGCAAAGAGCTTTTCGCAGGAGCTTTCTTCGCTTTCTGAGGATCTTCAGGCGGTTCCGGACTTGGAAGAGGATGACAACGGTGACGGGGTTATGCCTTATAAGGGACCTGATCTTAAGCTTGAAAGCACATCTGTCTCCGAAGCCGGTGCTCTGAAGCTTGGTTACACCTATAATCAGACCTTGGATAATGTGTACAAGGAAGAGCTCTTACAGGACAACATGTACACAAAGATCAACGGATCTGT
>JAGBRG010000290.1 GCA_017632495.1 Spirochaetales bacterium | reverse complement strand
CCTTGTGATTGCTTCACCATTATTCTCATCGCCGCCGTTGACCTTGTAGATCGGGTCAACGATGATGGCAACATAGTTCTGATTTCTGCATCGTCTGATTATCTTCGGAGCGAGCTTTTCGAGCTTTTCCGCCTTCCCTCTGAGATTCCACCATTCAAAGTTAGTCTTTCCCTGTTCTGATGCCGGCATTCCGTAGGCTTTATAAATAGCCTTATATCGAGCTTCAAAGTCAGATTGCATTACTTCAAGGTTGATGTAGAGAACCCTGCCTTGCATACACTTGTGACCAAGCCACGGCTTGCCTTCAGCTATGCACACTGCGAGATTCATCAGAAGACACGTCTTGCCTGACTTGGAGTCACCAGTGACGATCATCTTTGCGCCCTTCTTGAGAATGCCCTCGATAACATCGGGCGGCTCTGGAGTCGGGTTCTCAAATATGTCGTTTGCGGTGTGGATTTCGGGGAGATCATCGTCGAACCCTTCAATGTAGTCCATCCACTCAAGCCAGGAAGCGCAGCCGATGTCCGTCGCAATAAGTTTCTGGATCTTCCCATTCCTCTCTGCGCCGGGGAGCCTTGAGAGCCTTCCTGCGTTCTTGTTGTTTTCGTCAACAATGAACTGGTGCTTTGCAAGCCAGTCAAAAAGGAATGAGACTCTCTGCGAATACTCTGCTTCGTCAGATGCGTCTATCTTCACGATAGCGTGAACGGACTTTCCGCCTGACTCCACGAGTGCTGCGATCGGCAGTCTGAAGTTGACGAGCATCTTCTTCTGGGTCTCGATCTCGAGATCGTCGCTCTCTACCAATGCGTGAGCATATCTTGTGACGTCCTTGTTTGCAGCTCCTTCTGTCGGGTTTATCCTTATCCAGGCACCGGCTGACGGATTGATCGTCCCGAATGCGTCCTCAAGAGTTTTCTTCTTCTTGAGCTTGTTGATCAGAGTGGAGCACTTGAGAACGTGACCGGCATCGGCAGGGACCCACTTTCCTTTATCTTCTTTGTAAGCAGCTGCGTGAACGAAGCTGACAGACTCATCCGGGCGGAAGAGGGTCTCGAGGTATCGGATCGCCATCTGATATGGTTCTTCATCCCTTGCCTCCGATGACATTACTTCATCATAGTAGGCATCGAGTCCGTCATCCCAGTCAAGAGTTCCGGAGAGCTTATATCCGCCAAGGGTCTGCGCAAGGTGTATAATGGTGCCGCCTGTTACACCGGAGCCGTTGAAGGTTTGCCACTTCTTTTCACACTCTCCGGGATTGTATCGGGCGGAGTCCCTGCTCGACCAGTCATCCCAGACCGAGCAGGGCATTCCTTCCGCCTTCAGTGCCATTCCGACATCAGTCCACTGCTGATAGTCACAGTCACAAGGATTCAACGCATTGAGAGCATCTAAGATATTCTGTGCGTTATCCATCGTTCATCCCTCAGAGCTCAAAAGGCATGTCACCGTCATCATCGGGCTTCTTCTTTGCGGTCGCCGCAATTCCCACGACATACTTGTCGACCTTGACACGAGGCTCGTCATTGTAGAGCTCGTGCTTGATCTTTACACGGCCATGAGCACCGAGGACCTTCTCCCAGGGCATCCTTGCGAGGTCCTTGCCCTTTTCCTTCAGACCAAGGCTCTCAAAGAATGTAGCGAGCTTCCAGGCCATGTTAGATGTGAGTACGAGGTAGTCATAAACACGGAAAGGCTGACCGTCACAGTCCAGCTTGAGGTTAATCTTCGCCATAGGCTTGTTGCTCTTGGAATAGGTCTTCTCAAACTCGACGACCTCGAAGTTATACTCACCGACAGGTGGCAGGTTGATCGCTGCTGCTTCTTCCTCTACTGAGAGACCTGAGTCCCAGTCCATCTCCATCTCTTCTGATACGTTCTTCTTG
>JAGBRG010000289.1 GCA_017632495.1 Spirochaetales bacterium | reverse complement strand
TCCTGATTCTCCCCAAATGGGAAGAAGGCGGCCTTGAATCCTCCCTCACAGGAGAGGCCAGGTTCTACTACAACCAGTATGTCAAAGGCGGAGAGACATACAAAATTGGTTTCGGTGTCGATGAAGACAGCACGCTGTATGTAAAAGACGGCGTTGCCCTGTACCTTACAGGTGTCGGAAAAGTGAATGCCGCAATTTCGACCATTTCTGTCTTAACTGATGAGCGCTTTGATTTTTCAAATGCCTACATAATCTCTACAGGCTGTGCAGGCTCTGCCACGGAGCAGACTGTGATGGGTGATGTATTTATCGTGACAGCAAGTGCCGACTATGATCTTGGCCATCATGCGGACTACCGCGATCTTGAGAACAAAGAAGGCCCAACATGGTTTCATGACAGTGCATATGACGGATCTTCCATAGTCTATCTTTCAACGCCCCTCACAGACAGGGCCTATGAGCTTACAAAGAATGTTGCCATAAAAACCACAGAGAAAACCAGAACTTTCATGGCAGCCGCCTTTGACGGCGCCGCTTGGGCAATTCGCGACCCCAAAGTCCAGAAAGGAACCATGGTTACATCTGACAATTATTGGAAAGGTTATTATAATGAGAGCACTGCAAGGCAGATTGTACAGACCTACAACTGCCCGGATCCCTATGTGGCCGATGACATGGAGGACATCGCAATAAGCGTCGCGCTCAAGCGCCTGGGATTTCTGGACAGATACCTGATTCTGAGAGTCAGCGTGAACATGGATGTCTTCATGATGGGTGCAACACCTGAGAGTCTTTGGACAACAGGTTCTGCATCGGATCTTGCATCAGAGGAAGGGGTAGAGTCCGCGGACATCTTCCCCGTTTCGATGGAAAACAACTTCAAGGTCGGAAAAGTCATCATAGATGCTATTCTGGACGGGACCTTCTGAGGTTAAAGGAGATATAAATGGCAAATAATTTTGCAACAAGGGTTGCTGATTCCTATTTTTTCAGAACAAACCCTGTAATCAGTAAGCTTGCAGGAATTAAGGACACCGATGCCGATGTCAGCTGCACCTATGCAGGAATTGCAAGAAAGCTTCTGTACTTCATGGGTATGGTGGTAATCGGAATCGTATTATGCATGATTCTTTCATATATTCCCGCAGGCGGAGCCGCCTTCACGGAAGAGGGAATGCCGATCAGCGCAGTCGGTTCTGCTGTGTTGATCGTCACATTCATAATGTTTCTGATCTCCCCCTTCCTTGCAGTATTCATCAGACCCACAATCCCGGTCACAGGAGCAATGTTCTGTTTTTCAACAGGCTATGTCATGACCTGGGCTGCAATGACATTCGGTCAGGAGTATCGCTCATCCATCCTTCTTGCCGTGATTCTTACAATGATCATCGTATCCACTTTGGGCTTCATGTACTTCACAGGCAAGGTCAGGGTCACTGAGAAGCTTCGTACC
Organism: Spirochaetales bacterium; assembly: GCA_017632495.1. GTDB lineage: Bacteria > Spirochaetota > Spirochaetia > Sphaerochaetales > Sphaerochaetaceae > UBA9732. Next base: position 3,219 of record JAGBRG010000289.1, on the reverse strand, counting down.
GTTCTGACATCGCTGATTCTGTGCTCGTTTCTCACAGGCTTTGTGGTGTTCATTCTGGCACTGATTCCTGCAACAAGACCGTTTGTCACATCCCTTAGGGCAAACATGCTGATCAACATCGGAGGAAGTGTCCTTTATGTGATTATCGCTTCTCTTTTCCTTCTGGTGGACTTTGACACCATAAGACGTGCAGTCGATGACGGACTTCCAAAAAAGTATGAGTGGTGGGCTTCTTTCGGTCTTGCCTTCAGCGTAATCTGGCTGTTCTTCAAGATTCTGGAGCTCTTGTCAAAGCTCAAGAAGTTCAACAAGAAGTAAGAAATCAAAGACCTTTAAACAGCGCCTTGGTAATGCCAAGGCGTTTTTTATCAGTGCACAGGTCTTCCCACTTGTAAACAAGAACTCCCTCGGAATTTGGACCTAGTGCATATTCAAGAGCCTTTTCGTATTCTGATGCATCCATTGTGTCTGTTCTGTATGCTTCTTTTGACTGCACAGAGGCAACAATGTGCCTGCAGCCCTCCTTAGCCATATCAGAAAGAAGGTCTTTGATGTAGGAAACATCCATGTGCATCATATGGTGGTACGCCATGGGAGTAAGATAGTCACAAAGAGAAGCCAGCTTACAAAAATCCTGCCCTATCACATTCTCTCTTGCTCCGTCAAAAAGAGACTTTGTCCAAGGCACTGCATGAATGCCTATTCTCACCGATGGGCTTTCTTCTTTTGCAAGGGAAGAAAGATTTTTTGCTGTCTCTGTTATCAGGCCCTTACGCCACTTATCTTCCGATTCAAAGCGCAACGCTTCTTTGCGGCATCTAGGGCAGTAACATGTTCTGGGAAGCTTTCTTGGATCTGATGAGGGGCTTGTCATCTCCCAGAACTGGAAGAAGCGGATGAAATCAAAAGACACCCCAGGTGGATTAAAAGTTCTGATATCATCACGGATTCTGCTTTGCACCCGTGCCATGTGGTCTTTGTCCGTAGGACAGGCAAAGCGCACCCAGTCATCGGAAGCAGGTTCTCCGTCTTCCTTGGTTGCAAGGATGCAAGGCTCATCGTCCGTTACAAGGAAAACAGGCTCAACGATGTTCCAAAACAGGCCTCTTTGCGTCAAATTCTTGCAAAGTTCTCTGCTCAGGGCACCGCGGCCCAGAAAGACCGTATTGATTCCACTTTCCTGCATCAGATCAAGATAAGAGTCAGTGCAATAGTGAGAGTCATAGACTTTGACACCTAAAACCTTGTTCATTTGGTTTTCTTAAACTCCGCTTTGAAGCTCTTCTTGTATTTGTACATGTTTATGTCGGCCCGGTCAAAGACGTTATCAACGCTCGAGTCACCGTCAAAACGTGACATTCCGAAGGATACCACGACCTTGCCTTCTTTTACATTAAGAGTGTTGGTTTTGTCAAAATCCTTGAGAATGCTGTCAATCAGCTCATAGTCCTGTCCGCTTGAAACTGCCACAAACTCATCGCCGCCGATTCTGAAGACCGGGCTGTGCTTGAGCTTGGTGCAGATTATCGCAGCCGCATCCCTGATGAGCCTGTCACCTTCATTGTGGCCGTGCTCGTCATTGACCGTCTTTAAGTCATTCACGTCAAAGACCGTCAATGCGAACGGATAGTTCTTCTTCTCCTTGATGGAGGCGTTGAGCTTGTCCTCAAAATCAAGATATGCGTGTCTGTTCTTTACGCCTGTCAGCGCATCTATATCGGCACGGATTTTAGCCATTGAGAGGTTGTATGCATACTCTCTGTCGCGCTTGACCTGGTCGTTGATGTTGCTGATTCCGATAATCAACTGATTTGAATCGCCTTCCTTCACAAGGGCGGCCTTAAGCGACACATAGGTAGGCTCTCCACCCATCAGGAGTCTGTAGTTGAATGAGTACAGACCTGTCTTCTCAATATTCTGAAGAACCTTTTCCTTGACAAGAAGAGACCGGACTCTGTCCACATCGTCCGGGTCTATGAACTCCTCGGCATTTTTGTAGGCTTCTTCGAAGAAATGATCGCCTGACTTGCTGATTCCAAGGCCTGCATACTCTTTGGATGTGCTGTACTCAACATAGTGGTCAGTGCCTGGGTCCACTATGTAGATACAGATGATGTCCGCGGAAAGTGCCGAGATTCTTGCAACTGTCATCTGCTCTTCCTTGGCCCTCTCGTAGGCCTCCTGGACCTCCATCTGAGCTTGGACGTTGTTTACTCCGATGATTACCCTGTTTTTGAAATTGCCCAGCTTCGATGCCTTAAGGCTCACATATGAAGGCTTTCCGTCAATCATAAGACGGTACGTAAGCGTAAAGGCGTTATCCGTGGCAAGCATATGGATGACGTTCTCTTTCGTAAACTGAGTTAAAACCTTTTCCAGATCGTCCTTGTAGACAAAACCCGGTGCGTCCTTTCTAACCTCGTTGAAGAAATTCATTCCGTGACGGATGACTGAAAGCTCTCCGTTCTTTACGTTCGGACGGTACTCTACAAAGTGCTCGTTATCCAGATTCACGTAGTAGAGGAAGGTGTAGTCTGAAGCAAGTGAGTATACGAAGGTGTCTGTCGGAATCTGCTCCTCACTGTCGAAGCTGACCTCGGAGAAGTCCGTGTATTCAAGAAGAATACCGACAAAGGCGATTTTTCCTGTGACGGGGTTCTTTGCAATACGTTTCAGATACAGACGGGCAATGGCTCCGTCCGGCATCCTGGCGTTGACATACTGCCTTGAGCCATCAGAGGCACACATGCGAACAGCCTTTGCAAACTCGGCTCCGAAGATTGTGTCCTTCTGCGGATATGGGTACTGAACTCCCCTGCGGAAGTCCTCGCCTATCTGGTCCAGGAAGGATCTGCAGGAACTGTTGTTTCTGATAATCGAGACCTTCTTGCCGTCGACTTCGACAATCACCATCGGCACGGTGTTGAAATACTGGCTCAGTGAGGAATCTTCATTGTTCACGGATGCTATATCGTACAGGTTGATGCTTCCGATTGAAGAGTAATAAGGAGTCTCATCGGGGTTCTCAAATCCGATCTGCGCACCCTTTTCATAGCGCTCGAAGATTGTCTCAACGGGAATGGGACGGCAGTAGAAGAAGCCCTGCATCTTAGTACATCCGATTTCCTTAAGGAACTGCACCTGCTCTTCCGTCTCAACTCCCTCTACAACTGTCTCGATTCCCAGACCGCTTGCCATTTTCATAAGCTCGGTGAGAAT
>JAGBRG010000288.1 GCA_017632495.1 Spirochaetales bacterium | reverse complement strand
CATCTGAGTCTCTCCCAAGTTCAAATCATGCCACATTATCAGTTCTTTGTGAATTCAGCGGACGAAGGTGTTCTTTCTACCCAGAGTTCTTATTATTTCTTCAAGCTCCTCGGAAGAATACGAGGACTCTTCGTTGTATGAGGGGTCCAGGGTCTTCTTGGGGTTGAACGGCTGAAGGTACCACTTGGCTTTTTGACCTATAAGATCCGCCATTTTTGCAAAGTCGGAGACATCCAGAATGCTCTTGGGGCATGTTGTGCGGAACTCGTGGTCAACGAGGTCAACGAGGCCTTCCAGGATATCTATCGACATCGAAATGGCTTTTGTGTCGGTGAAACCTAGAAGATGGTACTTCTCCAAGGGGGCCTTGATGTCCATGGCAACGAAGTCCACAAGGTTCTGGGAAATAAGGTCTTTCAGGACTTCGGGCCTGCTTCCGTTTGTGTCCAGCTTGATCTTAAAGCCCATGTCTTTGACACGGCGCATAAAGGGGGCAAGGTCCTTGTGAAGAGTGGGCTCTCCGCCTGAGATGACAAGGCCGTCTAAGAGGGAGCGGCGCTTTGTGAGGTATGAGAGGATTTCTTCTTCCGTGTAGGTTTCGCCGAAGTAGGTTTCGTCGGAGCCCTGGATTACGAATTCTGGGTTGTGGCAGTAGGGACAACGAAAGTTGCACCCACAGGTAAATACTGTGGATGCAACCAGTCCGGGATAGTTAATGAGATCTGTTTTCTCAAAACCGCTGAAGGTCATGCCCTCTTTCCGTTTGCCTTTGCCCAGCTTGCAATCTGGTTCACGCCGCTGATCACTGTGGAAGGATCATGCGGATCGGGTACGAGTGTCGGAACGCCCATGACGCCGTACTTCTGTGCAAGGTCCTGATTCTCCATGGCATCGACGACCTTGTAGGCGATTCCCATCTTCTCAAGGTTTGCCTTTGCTGCCGGGCAGTTCGGGCAGGTCTTTGTGGTGAAAAGAATCGGCATGGCTGCTCTGATTTCGGGCTTGTACTCCTTGCGCTCGTTGAACTCCTGGGTCTTTCCGGTGTTCCAGTTCTGGACAGGTCTGTAGTAACCGGTGATTCTGGAGTAGACCTCGGTCTTCTTGTGGCAGATCGGGCATTCCCACTGCTCGCCTTCAAGGTAGCCGTGATCCTGACAGACTGAATATGTCGGAGAGATGGTGTAGTAAGGCAGCTTGTGGTTCTCTGCGATCTTGCGGACCAGGTTCCTTGTTGCCTTCCAGTCGGAGACCTTCTGGCCGAGGAACACGTGGAAGACTGTTCCGGAAGTGTACTTGACCTGAAGCGGATCCTGGATATCCATTGCCTCGAAGATGTCGTCTGTGAACCAGACAGGCAGATTGGAGGAGTTGGTGTAGTACGGGGACTCAGGTGTACCTGCTGTGACGATGTCCGGATACTGTTCCTTGTCGTGCTTGGCAAGTCTGTAAGCTGTTGACTCGGCAGGAGTTGCCTCGAGGTTGTACAGATCGCCGTACTTGACCTGATAGTCGGAAAGCTTCTCTCTCATGTGGTCCAGAACCTCGCCTGCGAAGACCTGTGCCTCACGGTTTGTCAGGTCCTTTCTGAGCCAGTTGGCGTTCAGACAGGTCTCGTTCATTCCGACAAGTCCGATTGTCGAGAAGTGGTTGTTAAATGTTCCCAGGTAGCGCTTTGTGTAAGGATAGAGGCCGTGCTCGAGGTAGCTTGTGACAACTTCACGCTTGGTCTTGAGGCTTCTGGCAGACAGATCCATCATGTCATCAAGGCGCTTGAAGAAGTCTTCCTTGTCCTTGGCAAGGTATGCGATTCTGGGCAGGTTGATTGTAACAACTCCGATGGATCCTGTGGACTCGCCGCTTCCGAAGAATCCGCCGCTCTTCTTTCTCAGCTCTCTGAGGTCCAGTCTGAGTCTGCAGCACATGGATCTGACGTCAGACGGCTGCATCTCTGTGTTTCCGATGTAGTTGGAGAAATAAGGTGTGCCGTACTTGCTTGTCATCTCGAACAGAAGTCTGTTGTTCTCTGTGTCAGACCAGTCAAAGTCCTTTGTAAGTGAGTATGTGGGGATAGGATACTGGAAGCCGCGGCCGTTTGCGTCTCCGTTGATCATAATCTCCAAAAATGCTCTGTTGACCATATCCATCTCGGCCTTACAGTCGCCGTAGGTGAAATCCATGTCCTTGCCGCCGATGATTGCAGGAAGGTCTCTCAGATCATCTGGTACTGTCCAGTCAAGTGTGATGTTTGAAAACGGTGCCTGGGTGCCCCAGCGTGACGGTGTGTTGACGCCGAATACGAAGGACTCGATGCACTGCTTGACCTCGCGGTATGAGAGGTTATCGGCCTTGACGAAGGCAGAAAGATATGTGTCGAAGCTGGAGAATGCCTGTGCGCCGGCCCACTCGTTCTGCATGATGCCGATGAAGTTGACCATCTGGTTGCAGAGTGTGGAGAGGTGCTTTGCAGGTGCGGATGAGATTTTGCCGTCGACGCCGCCCAGGCCCTCGCGGATGAGCTGCTTGAGGCTCCATCCTGCGCAGTAGCCTGAAAGCATTGAGAGGTCGTGAAGGTGGATGTCTGCGTTGCGGTGTGCGTTTCCGATTGCATCATCGTAGATCTCGGAGAGCCAGTAGTTGGCTGTGACAGCTCCGCTGTTTGACAGGATCAGGCCGCCGATTGAGTAGTTGACGGTGCTGTTCTCCTTGACTCTCCAGTCTTTGGCGCCCAGGTAGCTGTCGATGAGCTTCTTGTAGTCCACAAGTGTCTGGGAAGCCTGTCTGACATTCTCGTGCTGCTTTCTATAAAGGATGTATGCCTTGGCAACGTCCTCATAACCGGCCTGTGCAAGGACGGACTCGACGCTGTCCTGGATATCCTCGATGGAAACCTTGCCGTCTTTCACGTTGTCTGAAAAACGTGCGCTTGCTCTAAGAGCGAGCATCTGGATGACGTCCTCGTTATAATTTTTTCCGGTTGCAACGAATGCACGGACAATTGCGTTCTCAATTTTCTTGATGTCGAAATCTACAGTCTCACCTGTTCTTTTTAGTACCTGATACACGGCAGTTCTCCCTCTTTTATTCAAAGTTATATAAGTCGTATATAATTCTTGTTGGTTTTCGGTATTGACACAAAATGTAGTGTTGTTTAAACCTGTAGACACTATATTAAGTCCCGTACTGTCAGTTGTCAATAAGCTTTCGAAGCTTTTTTTTCAAAAAAATTTCGGCTGCCCGAAAGCAGCCGAAGAAAGGTATCTTATATAAAGAAATAAGGTGGTTTATTTTTCGAACGGGAACTTGTAAGGAAGCTTGAATTCGTCGCGAAGAGCGATGAACTCCTTCTGAATCGCCTCTCCCACAGGAACGCCCTTGTCCTTTCTGTCCAGCCATGCAAGGTGCTCTTTCTCACCTGCGGTGTAGATGCGCTCGGCACCGGGTGCCTTGGCCGATGAACGGAGGTCACGGCAGATTCCGCCTGCGGTCTTCTTGAAGGTATCAAGGCCCATGAAGAATTCGGGATTGATGACAAAGAAGAAGTGGCCGAGTCTGTACATCTGGGTCTTTCCGTCCTTGTCCTTGCCGTTGAGGGCCTTCATGTACGGGCCTCCTGCAAGGGCTGCAGAGAGAATCTCGACGACTGTGGTAAAGCCATAGCCCTTGTAGCCGCCTGTGGCCTCTCCAAGTCCTCCAAGCGGACACAGTGCTGCCTGACCGGCTCTCATGTCTTTTAAAATCTTTCCGCTGTCGGTCATTGTCTGGCCTTCACGGTTGACGACAAGTCCTGCAGGGGTCGGCTTTCCGCTTCTTTCGTAGAACTCGATCTTTCCGTTCTGGATTGTTGATGTTGCGCAGTCGAAGTTGAACGGGAAGTCCTCGTCAGTTGGCATTGTGAATGTCAGCGGGTTGGTTCCCATCATGGGCTCGACGCCCCAGGTCGGTGCCACGGAAGGTCTTGCGTTGGTTCCCGAGATTCCGATCATGCCGGCCTTCTCTGCCATTGTGGTCCAGTAACCTGCAATTCCGTAGTGGGTGGAGTTGAAGACTGTTCCTCCGGCCATTCCGTACTTTTTGGCCTTCTCGATGAGCATCTCCATCATCTTGTAGGATGCGACCATTCCCATTCCGTTGTTTGCGTCCATGACGACAGTGGTGGGAGTTTCCTTGACTATATCTATCTTTGTCACAGGTAAGAGTGTTCCATTCTTGATGCGGTCCAGATAGATGGGTTTGAAGCGGTTGCAGCCGTGGCTTTCAATTCCTCTTCTGTCGGACTCCAGAAGTACGTCCGCGCAGATTTCGGCGTCCTTTCTGGGAACTCCGTATTTCTCAAACACATCGATCATGAAGTCATTGACCATCTTCCATGGAATGTAAGGTCTTGTTTCCATTTTATTCCTCCGTATTGTTCTTCTATTATCTCAACTTTTCAAAAGTTTTAAAACGGCCTATTCCTCAGCCCAGAATATGGCTGTCTTGACGGCCTTGTTCCATCCGTTGATGAGCCTGGATCTCTTTGTTTCCGTGATGTTGGACTCAAAAAGCTTGTCCACGGCCCAGTTCTTCTTTATGTCTTCTTTGCTCCTCCAGTATCCTGTTGCAAGGCCCGCTAGGTATGCAGCACCCAAAGCTGTTGTCTCAATGCACCTTGGCCTTACTACCTCGGAGTTCAGAATATCGCTTTGAAACTGCATCAAGAAGTTGTTGGCACTGGCACCTCCGTCTACGCGGAGACTTGTGATCTTCAAACCCGAATCCTTTTCCATGGCTTTTGCAATGTCATAGGACTGATAGGCTAAAGATTCCAAAGTTGCCCTGACAAAGTGGGCACGGCTACAGCCGCGGGTAAGGCCCACGACAATGCCGCGTGCACTTTGCTTCCAGTAAGGAGCTCCAAGTCCCGTGAAGGCGGGAACAACGTAGACTCCCGCAGTTCCGTCGACACGCTCTGCCCACTCCTGGGTTTCAGGTGCGTTTTCTATTATGGCCATCTGGTCTCTGAGCCACTGGATTGCAGCTCCAGCTACGAAGACACTTCCTTCCAGTGCATATTCCACATGGTCCTTGTAACCTACGGCGATTGTCGTGACCAGGCCGCTTTTGGATTCTACAGGAACTTTTCCCGTGTTCATCAGCATGAAGCATCCGGTTCCGTAGGTGTTTTTCATATCACCCTGCTCAAAGCAACACTGACCGAATAATGCGCACTGCTGGTCTCCTGCGGCTCCTGCTATTGGAATTTCTCCTCCGTAGATGTCAAAATCCGTGTTTCCGTAGATGCAGCTTGAGGGCTTTACCTCAGGCAGTATGCACTTAGGGATGTCAAGGATTCTCAATAGTTCATCATCCCACTGAAGTGTATGGATGTTGAAGATCATGGTTCTGGATGCGTTTGTGTAATCCGTCACATGGATTGCGCCCTTTGTAAGACGCCAGATCAGCCAGGTCTCAACTGTTCCGAAAAGGATTTCACCCTTCTCTGCCTTCTCTCTTGCTCCCGGGACATTGTCCAAAAGCCATTTGATCTTGGAGCCTGAAAAGTATGCATCGGGAACAAGGCCAGTTTTCTCGCGGATCATGTCTGAGTACCCTGCCTTCACAAGGCCGTCGATGATAGGAGCCGTACGCCTGCACTGCCAGACTATTGCGTTTGCAATCTGACGTCCTGTCTTCTTGTCCCACAGCACCGTGGTCTCTCTCTGGTTGGTGATTCCAATGGAGTCTATGTTGCGTGCCGTGATGCCAAGCTTCTGCATGGCGGATCTTGAGACTTCAAGCGTGGTATCCCAGATTTCCTCGGCATCATGCTCCACCCAACCCGGTTTGGGGAAGTACTGGGTAAACTCCTTCTGAGCAAGACTGCAGATTTTTCCGCTGCGGTCAAACAGGATGCACCTTGAGCTTGTCGTGCCCTGGTCCAGTGCCATTACATACTTCATGTCATCTCCTTTTTTGTGCCTTTTGGGGCACTATTTCAATTCTAGACCCGCTCAAAATCACGGTCAAGGACAAACGAAGATGATGACACTCAGAGCCCTTTTCCTTAGAATAAAGGCATGCAGTTTCCTAACAAATACATCACGGATTTACATATCGCACCAAGTCAGGTGGACTTTTCAAACAGACTCGGTTATTACGAGACCTTCAGGCTCTTCATGGACATGGCAAACGCCCATGCTTCCATACTTGGCTGTGACCTTATATCCCTCATGTCGAGGGGGCTTTTCTGGCTTACCGTGAAGACCCGAATCTCCTTTGTAAGGAGGCCTTCCATGGGACAGAGTGTGCAGGCTCAGACCTGGCCTCTTAAGCCTACAAGCCTCAGAACCGACAGATGCTACAGGCTCCTGGACAAGGACGGCATTCTTGCAGAAGGCAGAACCGAATGGGCTGTAATGGACCTGAAAGCTATGAAGCTTGCCCCGCTTTTTGATATCTTTCCCAAGGATTTTGAGTTCAATCAGGAAGATTTCTCAATTCAGGATTTTCCAAGAATAATAGCCGCAGATGACAGCTATACTGTAAAAAATACTTATAAGGTAAACTCATCGGACATTGATATGGGTCTTCATATGAACAACACAGCCTATGTCAGAGCCCTTCTGGGAGCCTTCTCGGTCGAAGAGCTGAAGAAAAAGGACATAAAGGAGATCACCGTCATCTTCAAGACATCGGCCCATGAAGGCGATGTGCTTTCAATGAAAGAGAAGTCCGAGGGCAACATCACAAACTGCGGGCTTTACTTTGAAGATTCAAAGCCGTCTCTTCTTGCCCAGCTTGTCTATTGAAAGTGAGGAAATGCCATGAACAGCTCAGTTGATGTGAACCAGATAATCCCCTATGTGGCCAAGGAGTTCAAGCTCGGATCAGTCTTGTCCATACAGGAGCTTACCGCAGGCAAGGTGAACAAAACCTACAAGGTTGATGTGGACCTCAACGGCCAGAGCAAGACCTTCATATTCCAGAACGTGAACACCTATGTCTTCAAAAAGCCGCGCGAGGTCATGGAGAACATAAGGCGTGTAACAGAATACATAGACCGCTACCACCCAGAGGTAAACTGCCTGCACTACAGGACCACAAGCCTTGGCGAGACCTACATGGACATGATCACATCGTTCTGGAGGGTCTTCGGCTACATTGATTCTGTGACATACAACTCATCCAAGGATCCTGTCGTGGTCAGAAACGCCGCAAAGGCCTTCGGGGATTTCATCACATATCTTGATGGCTTTGACCACACCTTCCTCCACTACACCATCGCGGACTTCCACAACACGACAAAGCGCCTTCAGACTCTTGAAAGCGACTTTAAATCAGATATCCTTGACCGCGCAAAGACCTGTAAGGACGATGTTTCCTATGTTCTTTCAATGCGCGACAAGGCCCTTGTTCTTGACCGCCTTGCCGCAGAAAAGAAGATTCCTCTCAGAGTGACTCACAACGACACAAAGATAAACAACGTTCTTTTTGACGAAAAAACCGGAGAGGCTCTGTGCGTCATAGATCTTGATACGGTGATGCCGGGCTATGCAGGCCATGATTTCGGCGATGCCGTAAGATCTGCGGGAAACTGTATGGGATCGGGCAGCCTTGAGTTTGACAAGGTGGCTCTGGATACAGATATCTTCAGAGCATTCACCGAAGGCTATCTTTCTTCCACATCATCCATTCTGGTACCAGAGGAGATAGATTCTCTTGCACCAAGCTGTCTTGTCATGGCTTTGGAGCTTTCATCAAGATACCTTGACGACTATCTTACAGGTGACAGATACTTTAATGCAAAGTATCCTACGCAGAACCTTGACAGGGCAAGAAACCAGATTGCCCTTGCTAAGGACATGGACAGAAAGATGGCCCAGATGATGGCCATTGTGAAGGAAACGGCTAAGAGGTAAGAGCTATGGAAAACTGCCCTCAGGTTGAAAAATCCGTTAACAGACGCCTTGTTGAAGTCTGCCCCACTGTTGTTCTTGCATCCCAGTCCCCCAACAGAAGAAAGATCTTGGAGGATGCGGGAGTGCGCGTCATAGCAAGACCTCAGGATATATGGGAAATCTGCGGAAAGACAGTTCCTGAGGAAGTTGTGAAAACCCTTTCAAGGCAGAAGTTCGACAGCTACATAAAAAGTCCCGAGTTTGATCCGTCCCTTCCGGCTGTTGCCGTGGATACCCTTGTCTGCTATGAGGGAAAGCTTTTGGGAAAGCCTCAAAATGATGATGAAGCTTTTTCAATGCTTCGCATGATTTCAGGAAAATGGCACGAAGTGTATTCCGGAATGTCAGTCTACAATCCCAAAACAGGACAATGCACAACACTAAGCGATGTCTCACGCGTTCTTTTCAAGGACCTGAGCGATGAGACAATCCGATGGTACATCGCAACCGGAGACTGCATAGGGGCAGCAGGGGCCTACAAGATTCAGAGAAACGGCTATAAGATTGTGGAAAAAACAGAGGGAAGCCTTTCTAATATCATCGGCCTCCCTCTTGAAAAACTGATTTCAGTTTTAAGTTGAATTAAAGAACCTTGCGCAAAAAATCCTGGAGTCTGGGACTCTGGGGATTATCGAAAATCTCCTGAGGACTACCTGTTTCTACAATCTTTCCGTCAGCCATAAAGACGATCTTCTTTCCCACTTCCTTGGCAAAGCCCATCTCATGGGTGACGATGACCATTGTCATTCCGCTCTGGGCAAGCTCCCTGATTACCTCAAGAACCTCACCTACCATCTCTGGGTCCAGTGCCGATGTAGGCTCGTCAAAGAGCATTACCTCGGGCTCCATCATAAGGGCACGCACAATGGCGACTCTCTGCTTCTGTCCGCCTGAAAGCTGAATCGGATATGCCTCGGCTCTGTCGGCAAGGCCTACTCTTTCCAAAAGCTTTCTGGCCTTCTTCTCGGCCGTTTCCTTGTCCATCTTCTTGACCTTGATCGGGGCAAGTGTCATGTTGGCAAGAACCGTCATATGAGGAAAGAGGTTGAAGTGCTGAAAGACCATGCCCATCTTTCGTCTGTGCTCGTCTATGTTCAGTCTGACCTTGTTTCCGTTCTTGTCGGTGTAATACTTTTTGGTGATGTCCACGCCCTTGAAGACGACCTCGCCCGATGTGGGAACCTCAAGAAGGTTCAGACATCTGAGGAAGGTTGACTTTCCGCTTCCGGAGGGACCTATGACTACAACGACATCGCCCTTGTTGATTGAGTAGTCAACCCCGTCCAGGGCCTTGAGGTCTCCGTTGTAGTAGTGTTTGCAAAGTCCTGTGACCTTGATAAGTTCAGCGTTTGAAGCCACGGCTCATCCTCCTTTCGAAATAAGCGATGATCTTGCTTGTAGGGAATGTCAGACAGAAGTAGACCGCGGTTGCAATCAGAAGAGGCTCTGCGATTCTGTAGGTAGCTCCCTTAATCGATGCGACGGCGTACATGATCTCCTGAACACCGATAGTGTAGCAGAT
>JAGBRG010000287.1 GCA_017632495.1 Spirochaetales bacterium | reverse complement strand
AATCTTTATGAGTAGGCTGAGCTCTGTTGTCAGCATAGTTAAATCCATGTCTCATGCTGATCCGGGCGACAAACCTAAGATTGACACGTCTGTAATCGCAAATTTCCAGAAAGACATAGTATCATCCGTGAATGACAGGGATTATCAGACCGTGGGCGATAAGGTTGCCGTGGGAATTCTCTTCGGCATAATGAATGAGATGGCCGAAGTGTCCGTAGACTTCGAAGAGCATTGTAAACCTGTGGACTATGACCTGTTCTTTGATTTCTTGATGGCTGATGACGGTGCCAAGGCAAGCATGGACAAGATTCTGGGCTATTTCGATGCTCTCAGCTATGTCTACAACTCAAAGCTTGATATCGCCGGTCTTGTCTCCGGAGTATTTTGAGGAGGAGGGGTAAAATGAAAAAAGTACTTTCAGTCATTCTTACACTTGCCCTGATTCTTTCATTTGCATCTGCTCAGGGAGCAACTGATGACGGTGTCTACGCCGGTGTTACCAATAATGCATACAGACCCGCTGATTCAGCATACTTCGACGGTCTGAATTACAGTCTTTTCAGAAACCCTTCCGACCTGGCCAACTCAAGGCTCAGAGTCCAGGGTCTGGACCTTGACTCATATTCCTTCAACTATGCCAAGGCCATTCAGAACAGAAGTGTCGCACAGTCCATTTCAAATATCACCAAGTTTGATTGGGACAAGAAGAACTGGATCAACTACATCATGGGTCTGTTTACAGAAGTCGGAAGCGGCTACAACAGCATCGTAGCAGGCGGTTTCGGAACAGGAGCTCAGCTCGGAAACTTCGGATTCGGTGTGAATGCGAACGTTGAAGTCAAGTCCATGCCCAGAATCAAGGAAGACGGAACTCTGGATACAGATAAAAAATCAATTCTCGGAAACGGCTATCTTCCTGTTCTTGATGCTGCAATCACATTCGGCTATGGAGTGAGAATCCTGGATCTGGACGACATCTCACTGGATGTCGGAGCTTCCGCCCACATTGCAGAAAAGCTTTACATGCTTCAGGTCAACTACGACACGGTTTCGGATCTTATCAACAAGACCGCATCTTTTGATTATCTTCCGGCTCGCGGAGGCCTTGGATTCCCAATTGACGTAGCAGCTACTCTCGGATTCTTCGGTCAGAGGCTGAATGTCAGCCTTATGGCAAACAACCTCAACGGCTACTACTCGATGAAATGGTATGAAAATTTCAAGAAGGCTGCCTCTTTTGACGGTGGCGAACGTGCCTATACACTGTACACTCCGTGGTCACTGAGCGCCTCTGTCATCTACAATCCGCGCCTTGGAGCTGTCAATCCTACCGTCGGCCTGGAAATTACAGGTCTGAACCTATATCTTCAGAACGATTATAATAAGGCAAGACCTTTTATGGAGCTTCTGAAGTACGTCCACCTCAGCGCTACAGTCGATCTTTTCGGTATCGGAAGCGTCAAGGCTTCGTACAAGTACGGCTATCCGGAGCTCGGAATCGGAGCAGGATTCCTGGGCAGCAAGATGGAACTTGTCTACGGTTATCGCGAGGCCGGAAAGGATTATGGTGATAAGCCTGTCGATTACATGTCATTCAGAGTCAGGCTTGCCTACGACAAGTAAGAAAAGCAGTCTGTGGAGAAAAAATTTTTGTTTTAGACTGCCAGAAGCAGTCTACAGACAATACTATGAGGTTTCCAGACTGCTTTAGCAGTTTGCAGACCATACTTTAAGGTTTCCAGACTGCTTTTCTGATTATGAAAATTGAAAGGCTCCCGTTTCTGGGAGCCTTTTTCATCGCCCACGAGGATCGAACTCGTGTTGACGGGATGAAAACCCGTTGTCCTAACCACTAGACGAGGGCGACATCTTGCTGTGATTGCATGAGCCAAGTTGGGTTCGAACCAACGACCCACGCCTTAAAAGGGCGTTGCTCTACCTACTGAGCTATTGGCCCGTGTTCACAACAGAAACGAGATTAGCAGAAGGAGGGCAAGTTGTCAATTACGATTGATTCAGATAAAGGAAATACATACCCTTTTGCCCAAGGCTCCTGCAAGCCGTTTCATTGTTTTCAATGAAGGGTTTGCATTTCCATGCTCGATTTTACTTATGTCGGAACGATTTATACCTGTTCGTTCTGCCAGTTCCTGCTGAGTTAGATTTTGTTCGATTCTGAGCTTGAGAAGTGCAAGAATCAGCTGAAACTCCGGTTCCATGGCTTCGTACTCTTTCTTTGTCTCGGGATCTGACAGCGCAATTTCTTTAAATTCTTCATAAGTCATGATGCAAATCTCCTTATCCAATCTTCTTGATATCGTTTTGCTTTCATAATCTCTCTTCTGGGGGTTTTTTCAGTAGGTTGATTGTCCAAAAAACTCTTGCCCTCATCTTGGGAGTAAGAGTTTCGTAGAAATCCAAAAATGGAGTATCTCCATTCTCCTTTGAATAAAATACGACTTTAAACGATCCGTTTTCTACTTTTAGTATGTGGGATATATCCAACATTGTCAATGCCTCCTTGAATCATTTCAATGCTCTCCAGTAGTAGTCGCCAAGGCCGTAGCGGCGAAGGTTCTTGGCTTGGGCAAAGTCGTCTTCAGTCACCTTGGGGCGGTCGTCATAGTCGGCTATGGTTCTGGCAAGGGCGATGAGGCTTATCTGGGATCTGGAATTGAGGTTGTCTCCGAGTCCCATTTTACAGAAGAGGTCGATTTCCGCTGTAAGCCGTGATAAAGCTGTTGTGCTGTAGTGGACCTGGCCGTTGAAGTCGACTCCGTCTATATCTTTATATCTATGGCACTGCCGCTCGGCTGACTGGCGGACTTTTCCCAGATAGTAGGCATCGGTCTGAGAGGGCTTTCCCATCTGTGTGAGGATGTCCTTGGGCGTGGTCACCGGAAGGCGGATGTCAAAGCGCTCGATCACCTGGCGGCCGACGTGGGCCCAGTGGCTTGAGAGCTTTTGCGCGGTGCATGTGCAGATTGCATCGGGATCGCCGAGGCCTCCGCAGGCGCAGGCGTTCATGTTTCCTACCATGAGAAAGCGGGAAGGGTAGCTGATGACTTCGCCGCTTCGAGAGCTTTGGGTGAAGCCTTTGTCATAGGAGTCCTTGACGGTCTCGAGCAGTTTTGGCGGGTATTTGTTGATTTCGTCCAAAATGAGGGTGCCCATGTGGGAGAGGGCGCCTTCACCGGGGCTTTTGGGCGAGGAGCCTGAGACGAACTGAAGCTGGGTGCAGTCGTGACCGAGCATCCGAAAGCGCTCGTAGCGTTTGTTGTCGTGGATATCGGCACAGCCGAGGATTCTTGCAATCTCGCTTCTGCTGTTTTGTGAAAGAGGCGGAAGCAGAAGATGCATCTTGCGGCTCAGCATTGTCTTTCCCACGCCCGGAGGCCCGAAGAGCAGGATGCTGTGGAAACCGCTTGCGGCCATGGCAAGTGTTTGTTTTTCCTCTTCCATTCCTATCACATCTTCAAAGATGACCTGTCTTGACATCTGGCCTGAGGAGGCAATTTGGGGTTCAAGGTTGCCGGCCATGATGTCACAGCAGATGGAAAAGGCGTGGGCCAGGCTGTTTGTCTTTATCACTGTCACATCCGTCACGTCCTCTACGGCCATATGGCGGGCGGGGATTATGCAGAACGAGCACCCGGATCTTCTTGCAGCATCCAAAGCCCCTTCGCTCTGGGCGGCAGGAAGGACTTCTCCTGATAATGTGAGCTCTCCTGCAATCATGACCTTGACGGGTTTTGCTTCTATCTCCTTTGGTATGCCTTGCTGGCTTGTGAGAATCGCACAGGCCAGAGGAAGGTCCAGCAACGTGCTGTCTTTGGGCTGACTTGCAGGGCTGAGGTTCACAAGAACCCTGTTTTGCGGGAACTTGAAGCCGGAGCTTCTTAAGGCGCAGCGGACACGCTCGCGTGCTTCTCTGACGCTTGCTCCTGGAAGGCCTGTGATGTCAAAGCCCGGAAAGCCTGATCTTATGCTGCACTCGACTGTAGTGCTGTGGCCGTTGTAGCCTTTGTCGACATAACCGACGATGCTCAATCTTCTGTACATGGTTTCCTCCTTGGGCGGTTTCTCGTGTGATTCAAACCGCTTGCAGAGACCTATACAAACACTTTGTTGTTTTTATTGCGGGTAGTGTTCAAATTTGTGTGAAAAAAGTGTCAATAATGTTGTTTTTGGAAAATTAAAATTTGTTGTTTTTGGAGGTAAATTGTTTAATTGGAATGAATAAAAATAGGTTTTTGTTTTTCGGTCCGATTTTTTAAAAAATCTGTTGACAATAAAATTCCTTTGTGGTAGTTTCTATGACGCACGCCAAAAGGCGAGCAGATAAAGTTCTTTACATCAACAGCGAAGGAAAGAGGAAATACGGAAGCTATGAGGGCTTCCAGTCAATTCAAGATTCGAACGAAAGATCAACGATCAGTTGTTCGTGATGACGCATCCGGGAGGATGCGGGAGTTGAAGGGAGAGACTTAAGATTATTTAGTTCCGGTCTT
>JAGBRG010000286.1 GCA_017632495.1 Spirochaetales bacterium | reverse complement strand
CAGACAGGTGGAAGCGGTCAGTACGCACGTGTTGCCGGTTACATCGAGCCGATTCTCAGCGAGCCGGGTTCAGACGAGGAGCCCAAGGACTTCGAGTTTGTCAACGAGGTCAAGGGCGGAGCAATTCCTACCGAGTACAACCCGTCCTGCGAGAAGGGTTTCCAGACTGCCATGAAGAAGGGCCCGCAGCTTGACTTCCCGATTGTCGGAGTGCGCGTTTGCGTCAACGACGGTGCATGGCATCCTGTCGATTCTTCAGATATGGCATTCCAGACAGCTGCCATCGCAGCCTTCAAGGAGGCCTTTGCAAAGGCTAAGCCGACCATCCTCGAGCCGATCATGAAGGTCGAGATCGAAGGTCCGTCCGAGTTCCAGGGAGCAATCTTCGGAACAGTCAACCAGCGCAGAGGTATGATCGTCAGCTCAACAGAGGACAACAACGTCTGTACAGTCGATGCAGAAGTTCCTCTTGCAGAGATGTTCGGTTACTCAACCGTCCTCAGGTCCATGACCCAGGGTAAGGCCGAGTACACCATGGAAGTCTGCCGCTATGCCAAGGTTCCTCAGTCGATCGCAGACGATCTGAAGAAAAAGAAAGAAGAGAAAGACAAAGCCAAAAAGTGATTTCTGGTTTATCATTGAGTAAAGGATATATTTATGGAAGTTGCAGAACTGATAAAAAAGAGCCCTATCAGGGTGTTTGAGAATTCAATCGACGGCGGCCTCGGAAAGGGCAACCTCGGAGTTTTGGCCTCACGCCACGGTGTGGGAAAGACCGCATGCATGGTTCATCTTGCAATTGACAAGATTCTGCGCGGACAGAGCGTCATCCACGTGTCATTCGGCGCCAATGTCGAGCACATCATGAACTGGTACAAGGAAGCTTTCCGCGAGATTTCCGAGTTCAAGAGCCTGGACGATGCCTTTGATGTATACCAGACAATCCGCAGCAACCGCGTCATGATGAACTTCTCCCAGGAGGGAGTCGGCGTGGACAAGATTCTTGCCAGCCTGGAGACTCTGATCAACCAGGGTTCCTTCAAGGCCGATGCAGTATTCTTTGACGGCTACAAGCTCACAATGGCAGCCGAGGAGGATGTTCACAAGATCAAGGACTTTGCCAAGAAGATGAACATCGAAGTCTGGTTCTGCGTGTCTCCTGCAAGACCGAATGTCGAATTCACTGAATACGGAGTTCCTGTGACAATGGATCCGTACCTTGATCTGATCGATGTCCTTATCGGGCTTCACTACAACGACGAGAAGAGCAAGGTCATCATGACAGTCGTCAAGGATCACCAGAAGAAGAATCCGCATCCGACAGGTGTGGCTCTTGATCCTAACACCATGTTAATCAGTGAGTAATCTTATTGATTCTCTTATCGGGCGGTTCATCTTGCTGAACCGCCTTTTTTCTTTTATCATTTTGTCATCACGCTCATGAAGGGCGCATCCTGAACCGTAGTTCTAATTCTCACTGTCCTTTGGGACAGCAGGTGGTGCGTCCGTTGATTTCAGATTACAGAAAGAAAAGACTTGTTACTCTTGCCTTGCTTTTGGCTGTCATCATCATGGGTATGGTCTGTCTTTTCGTGGGCTCTTCCCATATGTCTGTATCAGAGGTCCTGAAGGCTTTGGCCAGAAAGAGCAGTGCAGCCAATAACAGAATAATCTGGAACATCCGCATGCCGCGTGTTCTTGCGGCCCTTATTGCAGGGGCAGGGCTGTCGGTATCGGGCCTTATCATGCAGACGAATCTGAACAACGCCATGGCAAGCCCGTCCACACTCGGAGTCTCAAATGCCGCGGTGTTCGGTGCGAATTTATCAATCATCGCCTTTGCCGGGGGATTTCTGGATACGGGAAACCATCTTTCCAACTTTGACATCGGAGCAAATCCGTTTTCAACATCCCTTATGGCATTCTTTTTCGCAGTGGCCT
>JAGBRG010000285.1 GCA_017632495.1 Spirochaetales bacterium | reverse complement strand
GCAACAGCTTTAAAAGAAAAACTGTTGCATTTTTGTTGAAATTGCTGATTTGAGTAAAATCCTCAGCGCTTTTTCATCATATTCGCACTGATTTTGTTTCCGATGAACTGAATCAGCTCGACCAGAAGCAGGATTACTACGATGGCTACAAGCATGACCATCGGTTTGAAGCGCTGGTATCCGTAGCGGATTGCAAGGTCTCCCAGTCCGCCTCCGCCGACAGCTCCTGCCATTGCGCTGTAACCGATAAGGTTTATGACTGTCAGCGTCAGACCTGAGACCAGAGAGGGCAGGGCTTCAGGAAGAAGAACCTTGAAGACTATCTGGCCGTTGGTGGATCCCATGATTCTTGCTGCCTGGATTACGCCGCGGTCAACCTCTTTAAGTGAAGTCTCGACAAGACGGGCTACAAACGGGGCTGCAGCAATTGAGAGAGGTACTATTGTGGCCTTTGTTCCTATTGCGGTTCCCACGACCAGTCTTGAAAGAGGGAAGAGGATTATTATCAATATAATAAACGGGAAGGATCTCAGGACGTTTACAATTTTGCTCAAAACCACGTTGAGAACCGGTTTTGGTCTGATTCCTCCCTGGCTTTCCGGTGATGTGATGCACAGAAGGATTCCCAGAGGAAGGCCCAGTATCACTGAGAAGATTGTTGAAAACAGAACCATTGAAAGAGTCTGAAGTGTGCTTTGCCAGATTAAAGACCAAAGTGCAGGTGTCATACTTCTACCTCCTCGACAGTGACTCCGCGCTCGCGGATTGCCTTAAGGGCGTCTGAGACCGCCTTCTTGCTTCCTGTGATGTCACAGACCATGGTTCCCATCTTGGTGTCGCCGACCTTCTGGATTCCGGCTCCGCTGATGTTGAAGACCACATCGAACTCTCTGATGATGTCCGAGATCACAGGGGTGTCTACCTTATCATTCAAGAATCTGAGCACGTAGTGGGCAGGATCGTCTGACCAAATCACGACTCCGTCTTCTCTTACACTCTTCATGTTAGAGGTGAGGTGGGCAAGGAACTCCTTTGTGACATTGGTCTTGGGGCTTGCGAATAGTTCCTTGACAGTTCCCTGTTCCACGACCTTTCCCTCGGAGAGGACTGCGACATGGTCGCAGGCATCGCGCACGACCTCCATCTGGTGGGTGATCATGACGACGGTGAGGTTCATCTTTTTCTGGATGTCCTTGATCAGGGCAAGTATCTGCTGGGTGGTCTTGGGGTCCAGGGCGCTTGTGGCCTCGTCACAGAAGAGGATGTCGGGCCTGCATGCGAGGGCACGGGCAATTGCGATTCTCTGCTTCTGTCCGCCGGAGAGGGTGGAAATCGGGGCATTGATCCTGTCGGAGAGTCCTACGACTTCAAGGAGCTCGACCACGCGGGCCTGAATCTGATCCTTGGGATATTTGCAGATTTCCATGGGGTAGGCGATGTTTTCACCGGCGGTACGCGATGAAAAGAGGTTGAAGTTCTGGAAAATCATGCCAAGATGTCTGCGGCGCTGGATGATTTCCTTTTCGGGGAGGTTGTCCACGCGCTGGCCGTCGTACCAGACCTCGCCACTGTCGGGCTTTTCAAGGAGGCTGATCAGGCGCACCAAGGTGCTTTTGCCGGCGCCGGAAAGTCCTATGATGCCGAATATCTCGTTTGATGGGATGGAGAGGCTGACGCCTTCCACGGCATGGACCGTATCATATGTTCTTATCAGATTTTTAAGTTCTATCTGCATGCGGAGATGATATCAACTTTCATACTTGATGAACAAGACATAAGCGGCCCCTGAAAGGGAGGAGAACGAAGGAACATAACATTTTTAATGAAAAAATATGGAGAAATATTGCATAAAAATACTGAAAACTGTAGTATAAGCCTCATAAAAAACCATCTTTGGGTTATCAAACGATACTAGAAGGGAGAAATCAAATGAAGAAAGTTTTGCTTTTTGCTTTGGTAATTGCAGCTTTCATTGCAGCCCCGGTCTTTGCCGGCGGTTCCAGTGAGGCTTCTTCAAGTGCCGCTTCCGGCACCATCACAATCGCTTTCATCGGAAACACAACCGGTGATTATGCCATGTACGGAGTTCCTGTACGCAACTCTGTTGCCATGTTCTTCGAGCAGCTCAATGCAGCCGGCGGAATCAACGGCAAGCAGGTCAAGCTTCTTGAGTATGATGATAAGGCAGACGGAACAGAGTCAATCAACGCTTACAACCTTGCTAAGGCAAACGGTGCAACAGCTATCATCGGATCAGTTCTTTCCGGTGCTTCAATTGCTCTCTCTGATGTAACATACGACGACAACATGCCGCAGATTTCAGCTTCAGCAACCAACCCGAAGCTCACAGTCATGGATCCGGATGATCCGAAGTCAGAAGTCAAGACAAACGTCTTCCGCTCCTGCTTCCTCGATCCGTTCCAGGGCGAGAAGATGGCTCAGTATGCAACTTCCAAGTACGGCGCAAAGACAATCGCAATCTTCTATGAGAACGGCAGCGATTATTCCGAGGCCATTGTACAGGGTGTTGAGAGCCAGCTTGCAGCAACAGGACTCAAGGTTGTTGCCAAGGAAGCTTTCGCAACAGGCGATGTCGACTACAAGGCTCAGATGACCAACATCGCAGCTGCAAATCCTGATGTAGTTCTTATGCCGATCTACTACGGAGAGGCCGGTCGTGCAATCACAGCTCTCAGAGCTGCAGGATGCAAGGCAAAGATCATCGGTGGTGACGGATTCGGTTCAGTCAAGAACTATGCAAGCGCTGCAGATCTTGAGGGCACAATCTACATGTCAGGTTATGCACCGGGAACTCCGTCAGTTGCAAAGTTCGAGGCCGACTACAAGGCAAAGTACAATGAGGAAGTTCCTAACATGTTCGCTCCTCTTGCATGGGATGCTTCTCTGATTATGGCAGAGGCTCTCAAGGCAGCCGAGGCCAAGGGTCTTAAGGCCGGTTCTGCTGAGTACAAGCAGGCAGTCATCGATGCCATCAAGGGCATGAACGCCTTCCCGGGAATCACAGGCAGCTACACCTTCAATGAGACCAACGATCCTATCAAGAGCGTTGCAATCATCAAGATTACAAATGGCGCAGAGCTGTTCGACGAGTTCTTCTGATAAAAAAACAGAGAAAAACTCAAAAAAAAGGCGCAGGGTTACTTGCGCCTTTTTTGTTAAATAATCATATTTAGAACAAAATAATATAGTAACGGCCAGGAGAAACCAACTGATGACGTTTTCTTTGCTGATAGCACAGCTGATAAATGGAATGCAGACCGGTAGTGTCTATGCCCTTGTGGCATTGGGATACAGCATGGTCTACGGAATCATCAAGCTGCTGAACTTCGCCCATGGCGACATTATCATGGTCGGTGCCTACATGACATACTATGCCATTGCAAGCTTTGCTCTGCCCCCGATTGTGGCAATTATTCTTGCAATTACAGTCAGCACGTTGCTGGGTGTCACTGTGGAGAAGGTGGCTTACACACCGCTTCGAAGCGCACCGAGACTTTCACTATTGATTACTGCAATCGGAGTATCATTTCTTCTGGAAAACGGTGCTCAGCTTCTTTTCGGCGCTGACCAGAAGAGTATGGATCCGCTTATCACCGGCTCTGTAATGCTCGGTCAGATCAACGTCAGCTACGTAGCCATTGTGACCATCCTGGTCTCTGTCGTGATCATGGTTCTTCTGTCATTTGTGGTCAACAAGACCAAAGCAGGAAAGGCCATGAGAGCCGTCTCCGAGGACATGGGTGCTGCCCAGCTTATGGGAATCTCCCTCAACAGGACAATCTCCATGACATTCGCCATCGGAAGCGCTCTAGCAGGAATTGGTTCCGTTCTTTACCTTTGCGCCTACACCCAGGCAAGCCCGACCATGGGTTCCATGCTTGGAATCAAGGCCTTTGTCGCCGCTGTCTTGGGTGGTATCGGTTCAATTCCCGGAGCCATGATCGGAGGTTTCACAATCGGAATCCTTGAGGCCCTTGTTGCCGCAATCGGTTTTTCGATGTGGAAGGATGCGGCTGTCTTCTTGGTTCTTATTATCGTCCTGCTCTTCAAGCCCACTGGATTCTTGGGAAAGAAGATTCAGGAAAAGGTCTGATGGAGGTGAACATGAAAGAGCTTAAACTCAAGACTCCGGTCAGATATCTAATCAATACAGTCTTAATAGTTATCCTTTGGACCCTTGTGACGCTCTTTGTCGCAGGTGCGGGTCTGAAAGGGGAGTATTACCGCGGAATTCTGATCACAATCGGAATCAACATCATTCTGGCAACCAGCCTGAACGTTGTCTGCGGCTATCTTGGCCAGCTTCCTCTGGGACATGCGGGCTTTATGGCTGTGGGTGCCTACGCTGGTGCTATTTTCATGAAAAGCACACCGGCTTCCCAGCTTCTCAGAGCAGGAAACAACGCTGCCGTGATTCCATACATCATCATTGCAGTTCTGATTTCAGCTGTCGTGGCAGGACTCTTTGGCCTTCTCATAGGTATTCCTGCCTTGAGACTTAAGGGCGATTATCTTGCAATTATCACATTGGGCTTTGGTGAAATCATCAGAGTCGTGCTTACAAACATCGACTCCGTTCTGGGCTTCAAGTTCACATACGGAGCATCGGGTCTTGCAAGAATGCCCAAATTCACAAGTCTGAACGTGATTTTCATCTTCACCGTGATCTGTCTCTTCTTGATTCACGTATTCATGAAAAGCCGCCACGGAAGAGCGGTCCTTTCAATCCGTGACAACGAGATTGCCGCCGAGTCGGTGGGAATCAACACCACGTTCTACAAGACAACAGCCTTTGTGTTCTCCGCCATGCTTGCGGGCGTCGCCGGATGCCTGTATGCCGGCTACATCGGCTCCCTTTATCCTTCCACATTCAAGTTCATGAAGTCGATCGAGATTCTGGTCATGGTCGTTCTTGGTGGTATGGGTTCCATGCTGGGTTCTGTCATCTCCGCCATTGTCCTTACGGCTCTGCCCGAGATCCTCAGGTCCTTCAGCGACTACAGAATGGTTGCATACTCGCTGGCTCTTGTGTTGATGATGCTCTTCCGCCCGAAGGGACTCATGGGCACATACGACTTTTCCATGGGCAATACCATCGAGAAGATTGTAAACAGAATCCGTAACGGCAAGGGGGTCAAAGCATGAGTAACGTCTTAAAATACGAGCACCTCAGGGTGGTC
>JAGBRG010000284.1 GCA_017632495.1 Spirochaetales bacterium | reverse complement strand
ATGATCAGTGCGGACAACGGCCACAGTCTTCATCCTAACTATTTGGAAAAGTGCGACCCGACAAACAAGCCTGTGATAAACGGCGGGGTCATGATCAAGTACGCCGGAAACCAGAAGTACACAACGGATGTATACTCTGCTTCCTATCTTAAGAGCATCCTCACAGATGCAGGCATTCCGTACCAGGTTTTCTTCAACAACTCAAGTGTCACAGGCGGAAGCACTCTGGGAAACATCTCAACAAGCCAGTTCTCGATTCCCACGGTGGATATCGGAGCTGCCCAGCTTGCCATGCATTCTCCATATGAGACTGCGGGAACCAAGGACACTCTGAATCTGACAGAGGGCATGAGAGCCTTCTACAAGGTCTGAGCTACTATAAGGGCAAAAAAAAGGCGTCTCGATTGAGGCGCCTTTTCTGTTTCAGCCTAGCTGAACGATTCTCAAAGATGATAGAGAAGTCCAAGAGCACCAGCCCAGCTGAAGCCAGCCTTTGCATAGTCACCGGAAACACCGATTCCGACTCCACCAGCAAGTCTGAGGTAAGCTGTGAAATCACCGACGTTCTTCCAAGTCCAGTCATAGGAAACAGAACCTGTTGCACGGGCAGCAATTCCGAATGACTTGAAATCTGTGAAGATACCGGCCTGGAGACCGACGTTGACATCGAAGCTAGCTTTTCCGATCTGGAAGTCAGTGACCTTGTACTGTCCGCCGACAACTGCGTCAAGAGCCTTATTGACAAATGCGAAACCGACTGTTGCATAGCCGTCCCACTTGTTGTCAATCTTATAGCTGAATGTGATTCCGGAAGGATTTCCAGCCTCAAGACCTACTCCTGCAACGCCCTTGGCTGCAACAGGAACGATTGTCAGTGCTACGAGAGCAAGAACAATAAGAACTTTCTTCATTTCGAATTCTCCTATCGCCCCGAACGGGGCATGTATTAATACACCCCGAAATATATCACTAATAATAAAGAGTGCAAAGTATGCAAAGACATCGTTTTTGTATATTATATGGCTTCAGGAGTTTGGAAATGCAGAACAATCAGACACGACAGCTGACATTAAGAGGAGCACTTACAGGAATCTTGGGACTGGTCATAATCACAGTCAGTTCAATGTATGTTGCCCTTAGAATGGGAGCTCTTCCATGGCCGACGGTCTTTGTCACCGTCCTTTCAATGTCCATCATCGGACGTTTTAAAAACAGCAGTCTTCAGGAAATCAATGTCACTCATACACTCATGAGTGCAGGTGCCATGGTTGCCGGAGGTCTTGCATTCACCATCCCGGGTCTTTGGATAATCAATCCATCTTCAAAAGTCCCGTTTCTTCCGATTCTTGTCATGGCCGTCTGCGGAGCTGTTTTGGGAACACTTCTTTCGGCTCTTTACAGAAAGAATCTGATAGTCGATCAGAATCTGGACTACCCCATAGGACAGGCTGCATACAACACTCTTGTCACAGGTCTTAAGAAGGGCAAGGAATCTGTAAAGCTTTTTGTCTCAATGGGTGCAAGTGCTGTCTTCACATTCATGAGAGACCTCTTCGGCTGGATTCCGTCTGTTGTCACTCTTTATCCTGGAAGCTCAAGCATCGCACCCATATCCATGTGGATAAGCCCCATGGCAGTGGCAATCGGTGGTATGATCGGAAAGGTCTTTGCACTTTTATGGTTCGGCGGAGCTATTTTGGGCTTTCTGGTCATCACTCCCATAGGAATCTCGGCCGGATGGTTTTCCGACCTTGCAGTAGCAGATCTTTTCAGACAGAACCTCGGAATAGGACTTCTGATTGGAACGGGTCTTGCCGTATTTGTTAAAGCCCTGATCAGAATAATAAAGAAGTATGATTCCAAGGGCAAAAAGATCAACGTCTCAAAAACAAGCGTCGTTCCTGTTGCATGCGTTTTAGTCTTTGCAATTGTCATGATGGCCCTGGGAACGGATCTTAACATCCTTCAGGCTCTGCTTGCCGTAGTGGGCGTGTGCCTTACATGTCTTTTAAGCGGAATGATCACAGGAATGAGCGGTGTGAACCCGATGGAAGTCTTCGGAATGCTTATCATGCTTCTTGTACAGGTCATCTGGAATCCGTCGCTTCTGGTTCTCTTTCTCACAGCCGGTATTGTCACCGTGGCCTGCGGGCTTTCAGGCGATGTGATGAATGACCTTAAGAGCGGCCACATGCTTGGAACCGACCCGAAGCAGCAGATTCTTGCCGAGGGCATCGGAGGCGTCATAGGAGCTGCAATCTCAGTCTGCGTCCTGTTTATCATGCACAAGAGTTTCGGTGGCTTCGGAACAGATGCACTGCCTGCCCCTCAGGCCAGGGCCGTTGCCTCAATGGCAAGCGGACTGGGATCTTCTCCTGTGTTCTATATCGGAATGGCTCTTGGCCTTGTTCTGTTTCTGTTCAACATTCCAGCATCAGCACTGGGTCTTGGAATCTACCTTCCTTCATACATTTCGATGATTGTCGGAGTAGGCTACATCATTTCGGCTTTGGCCAAGAAGATCACAAAGGCCAGCGACAATACTATGAACCTCGTCTCAAGCGGTCTTCTGGGCGGTGAGGGAATAAGCGGTGTTATCATCGCCATAATCAGCATATTCGCATGACAGAAGTTTTCTCCCTTTTTGCCAAAAGTCCTTCTCAGATCTGTGATGCCCTGAATCTTGAAAAACAGTTTCAGGGAAAGCAGATTT
>JAGBRG010000283.1 GCA_017632495.1 Spirochaetales bacterium | reverse complement strand
GTGTTGGTTTTGAAGGTGCTGATGTATTTGACATCGGATGCAATTCCCATCACCAGTCTTATTCCGATGTTCTTTGTCGGATCCTGATCGTTTGTCTGGGTCATTTTGTAACGTTCAAGTGGATTGAAAGGCCTGCAGTCGTCCCTGATTCTGAGGATGATCCCATCTTCCTTTGCAAGTATGCGCACGTAGATGTAGTGCTTATTCTTGTCTTTGAATCCGTGGGCGATTATGTTACCACACATTTCCTCAATGCACAGAGACAGGTGTGAGGCGGTTCTCTTGCTGAAGCCGTTTTCCTGGCAGAAGAGCATGGCTATTCCGGCAAGACCTGTAACATCAAACATGGAGTCTGCAACCATTTCAATCTCATTGTTGTCTTTGTAGTTTGAGATCCTGTCTCCGATGAACAGTCTTTTCTCTCTGAATGACTTCTCTCTCTGGATGAGGATCATCATAAGGATGGCGATAGTGACCATGATGTATGCAATCAGAACCGAGAACCAGACGCCACGTTGACCGAGAAGCTTGATTGAAATAATCATCGAGAGAACCGGTGCTGCAAATTGGATTACCATCATCAAGATGTTTGAAAGATGTGTTCTCTTTACACCGTGAAGGTACTTTGTGAAGCATTGGATGAATACATTGAAACACATGGATATTGCAAGTACCTTGACGGCCTCGGATCCCATGGAAAGCGCCTGGGCACTTTCATGTCCCAGATAAAGACCTGCAAAGAACCTGGGAAAAACTAACATCACAACGCTGCATATGATGGTTATAGGCATTCCTATATACATTGATGCAATCTGAAGATCATTGAGGGAGTGCCTGTCCTCTTCCCCGAAGTAAATGCTGGAGAGGACCCAGACAGATTCAGATGTTCCAACATAAAGACTGCCGAAGAGGGCCATAACACTGCTCTGGACACCATAGACGGCAATGACAGTGCCGGCGAAAAGGGCTGATAGGATATTGTTTATAATGATTCCGGACAATGAACCAGAAAGTTTCATTATGGCGTTGATCGAGCCTCTTGCAGATATTTTCCCCAGACATGAGAAGGTGCGGATCTTTTTATCAAGATGCAGATGAAGCAATCTGTTCTTTTTACGGAAGTGAAGGGCAAGGGAAATGAAGTATGCAAAATAGCTTATGGATGTCACAAGCGCCAAGCCGAACATGCCAAGATCCGTAAAGAGCACCACATAGAAATCTCCGGCAATGTTTACTGCAGAGAGAATGATATTCGAATAAATCACTCTTCCGTTATCATTGTCCATGCTCATGTAGCCGGAAAGCATGCTCGAGGCGCAGATGAATAAAAGGCCTGGCGCATAGCCTCGGAGATAGTCTGCTCCATAAGATGCCAGATATGCATTATTGCCCGTTGCACCCAGAATCTCCATTATCTGATCAGGTATCAGGAGAGCAAGAGAGCCTATAAGTATGGCCATTACGGTGGAAACTATCGAGGCAAGTGTGAATATACCGTTCGCTTCCTTGGTTTTGCCTTTGCCCAGTAATTCTGCATACATGCTTCTGGATCCGGCGGAAAGAACGCTGGTGAAGATTGTCAATACAAACAATGCAGGGCGAAGGAGCCCATATGAAGCAACAGCATTGACGCCAAAATAGTTTCCGGTGACAATCCCGTCCACCATTGGTCCTAACACATAGGCAATGTCGGACAGGATGTATGTCAACAGATTGCGACTGAAAGTGTCTTTGACGATGTTCGTTTTAAAGTCTCTGCGGACTTCTTTGATCGTCGAACCCATTTGAGGTTTACTCCCACTCCACCGTTGCAGGCGGTTTGGCGGTGATGTCGTAGACCACGCGGTTGATGTGCGGCACTTCGTTGACTATGCGGTGGGAGATCTTCTCCAGAAGTTCGTAGGGGATTCTGGTGAAGGTTGCCGTCATGAAGTCTGTTGTGCTGACACATCGAAGGGCCAGGGTGTACTCGTAGGTTCTTCCGTCTCCCATGACGCCGACGCTTCTTGTATTGGTCAGAACAGCGAAGTACTGGCTTGCCTCGGGGACCTTGGCGTTTTCAACTTCTGAGCGGAAGATGTAGTCGGCTTCTCTGAGGATTGAAAGCTTTTCCTCCGTGATATCACCGATGATTCTGATTGCAAGACCCGGGCCCGGGAAGGGCTGGCGGCTTACAAGGTACTCGGGAAGGCCCAGCTCACGGCCCAGCTGGCGGACTTCGTCCTTAAAGAGGAAGCGTAGCGGCTCGATGATTTCCTTGAAATCCACATAGTCGGGAAGGCCTCCTACGTTGTGGTGACTTTTAATCACCGCGGCATTGCTTCCGAGTCCGGACTCAATGACATCTGGATATATTGTGCCCTGGACAAGGAAATCCACCTTGCCGATTTTCTTTGATTCCTGCTCAAAGACCCTGATGAATTCTTCGCCGATGATTTTTCTCTTTCTTTCGGGCTCGCTCACGTCCTTGAGCTTCTCAAGAAAATGCTTCTGGGCATTGACGCGGATGAAGTTGATGGGGTAGTTGGAGAAAATCTGCTCCACCTGGTCGCCCTCGTCCTTTCTCATAAGGCCGTGGTCGACAAAGACGTAGGTCAGGTTCTGTCCAATGGCCTGGCTCATCAGTGCTGCGGCAACTGAGCTGTCTACGCCGCCCGAGAGGGCAAGCAGGGCTTTTCCGTCTTTGACCTTGGCTCTGATTGAATCTATTGCTGTCTGCTTGTAGTTGGCCATTGACCACTGGGCCTTGGCTCCTGCTATGTCTACAAGGAAGGTTTTGAGAATCTCCGTTCCCTTTTGGGTGTGGTGTACCTCAGGATGGAACTGCACGGCATAAAAACGCTTATCGTTGTTTTCAAAGCCTGCGAACGGACAGCCTGAAGAGCGTGCTATTGCATTAAAGCCTTCAGGAAGCTTCTGTACGCTGTCTCCGTGGCTCATCCAGGTGATGCTCTTGGCCGTTATATTTCTGAATAAGGAAGAAGAGGTGTCAAACTCTGTTTCGGTGCGCCCATATTCTCTGTTTGCAAGACTGTCTGCAGGAACAACCTTTCCGCCTAAGGTATAGGCCATGAGCTGGGCTCCGTAGCAGATGCCAAGAACGGGAATGCCCATTTCAAAGACCCGCTTATCAATCTTTGGGGACTTCTCGTCATAGACACTTGATGGTCCGCCTGAGAGAATCACGGCAATCGGGTCAAACTGCAGAATCTGCTCATAGGGCATGGAGAAGGGCTTTACTTCGCAGTAGATTCCTATCTCTCTGACGCGTCTTGCGATCAGCTGGTTGTACTGGCTGCCGAAATCCAGAATCAGAACTTTCTCTTGTTGTGCGTCCATATCAGTCCCTGAATTT
>JAGBRG010000282.1 GCA_017632495.1 Spirochaetales bacterium | reverse complement strand
GAACTCCTCAAGACTTGAGTACTTAGAAGGATCTACAAAAAGAGAATTGAGAATGAAAGCTCTCTTTTTGTCATCAAGGTCGCTAAATCGTATTTTCTGAACACGGCTTAAGATAGTTGCAGGTATGCGTCCGGAATTTGATGAGATAAGGATGAAGCGACAGCCCTCTGGCGGCTCTTCCAGAGTCTTCAAAAGACCGTTTACAGCAGAGTCTCCGGCATTCTCAAGGCCCTCTATTATCACCATCTTCCCCTGCCCGTCCATTGACGAAGTTGAGCACCAGTCCCTGATAGACCTGACCTGGCCTATGGATATAGCTGAAGTTCGGTTTGAATCAATCAGAGGAGAAAGAGCCTTTGAAAGCTTTTCGCAGACAGCTTCAAGTTGCTTCTCTTCCGCACTGTCCAGGTCTCTTAGAATGTCGCTTACTTCTGCAGCATCGGAGAACTTTTTCTTTCCGGCTATAGTGCTCTGGCTGTCAATCAGAGCTCCGTGGTACTGCTGAAGCAAAATAGAGACATTATCCTTCAGAAAACGCTTTGAGCTTCCGTTTTTCTGCTTTTCACACAAAGAAATAGCTGTTCTGATTCTATAGGCATGGTTTCTGTCGGAGACAATCAGAACATTGTCATCGGGAATTCCCAGAGCCTTACACACAAGCCTTGAAGCGAACATGCGTCCCGTACACGGGGAACCTGAGAACAAAAGTGCGTTGGGAAACTCACCTGATTGAACCAGGCTTTCGAGTAAAGAGGATACTTCCTTCTGGGTATTTTCCAACGTTCCGAACAAAGTAACCCCCGAATTGTCAGATGGCGTTCTTGATCAAATTGACGCATGCGTCGGCGAAAGGCAGAATCAGCTTGCTTGAAAAAAGACTCTCCTCGAATATCGGCTTGAGATTGAACAGATTCTGATAGCCTAAGATAAATTCAAAGGCTGCAATCAAGCAGAATGCCTCGATAAGACCCAGAAAGAAACCCAGGATATTATCAATGACAGAAATATTGGCAGTATCAACGATGTTGAAAAGAACTGAGCCGATGATTCTGACAAGTAGGTATCCTGCGATGAAGATGATAAAGTACGCAAAAAAAGCTGCGAACCACATCGGCAATCCCAGTTTGGACTGAAAGACAGGGGCAAGGCTATGAGTGAACATCAGAGCCAGCATGAAGCCCAGAATCAGACCGAATTTGGATGAAAGCTCATCAAGAAAGCCTTTGATAGCTCCCCAGATACCTCCCACCATGAGAATAACGAACAATATATAATCCAGAGTTTTAAGATACTGTGTCATATTTACACAGATATTATACACAAGAGCAGCAGAATTAGACAACTAAGTTCCAAGTAATCTGTTCTGTTTTGCAAATTTTTATTACTATATAAATATGAGCATTTTAACAGCCATTTTCGGAAGTAAGAAAGACAAGGACCTTAAACATCTCAATCCCATAGTTGAGAAGGTCAATTCATATGAAAGCTGGGCCAAGGGCCTCAAGGACGAGGAATTCCCTCTTCAGACAAAGCGCTTTAAGGATCGCCTTGCTAACGGCGAGACTCTGGACCAGATTCTTCCAGAGGCCTTTGCTCTTGTCAGGGAGGCATCTTTCCGTGTTCTGGGCGAGCGCCACTACGATGTCCAGATCATGGGATCCATAGTCCTTCACGAGGGTAAGATTCTTGAGCTGAAGACAGGTGAAGGAAAAACACTTACCAGTGTCCCCGCAGGTTATCTCAACGCCCTTGAGGGAAAAGGTGTTCACATCATAACGGTCAACGACTACCTGGCTCAGCGTGACGCTTCCTGGATGGGCCCCATCTACAACTTCCTGGGCCTGAGTGTGGGAGTTATTGTCTCCAACATGGACAATGAAAGACGAAAGGCCGCCTATCAGTGCGATGTCACCTACGGAACCAACAACGAATTCGGTTTTGATTACCTACGTGACAACATGAAGCTCCGTGCACAGGACAAGATCCAGCCCAAGCACCACTTCTGCATAATCGACGAGATAGACTCAATTCTCATAGACGAGGCCCGCACTCCCCTCATCATCTCAGGTCCTGCGGACGATGACACCGAGTTCGCCCGCAACGCCGAGAAGATCACCTCATACTTCAAGGAATGTGAGAAGGACCCTGAGACAGGAGAGTACCCTGTGGCCTCGGCATTTGCCAGATTCGAGCAGGGAGCCAAGCTTGAGCCGGACGGAGATTACATGCTTGATGAGAAATCCCGTCACATCAGCTTCACCAAGGAAGGAATGCTTCACATGGAGGAGCTTCTTCAGAAGTTCAACATCATCAAGGGCTCGCTCTATGATGACGAGAACTTCGAATACATCCACTATGTCACACAGGCCATGGTTGCCAAGTACCTCTATCACAAGGATACGGACTACGTCATCCAGGACAACCAGATTCAGATAGTCGATGAATTCACGGGAAGAATCCTCTACGGAAGACGATACTCAGATGGCCTTCATCAGGCCATTGAGGCAAAAGAGCACATAAAGATTCTCGGAAAGAACAAGACTCTTGCAACCATAACATTCCAGAACTTCTTCAGAATGTATGACAAGCTTTCAGGAATGACAGGTACAGCCGATACAGAGGCTACCGAGTTCAGCCAGATCTACAACCTTGATGTTGTCGTCATCCCCACTCACCTTCCTGTCATCAGAAAGGACATGGATGACCTTGTTTTCCTGAACGAGAATTTCAAGTACACAGCCATATGCCAGGAGATAAAGCGTGTCCATGAGACAGGCCAGCCCATTTTGGTCGGAACCGTGTCTATTGAGAAATCTGAGCTGATTTCAGCCCTTCTCAGACGCATGGGAATCCCTCATGAGGTTCTTAATGCCAAAAACCATGCCCGTGAGGCTGCTATCATTGAAAACGCAGGTGCCAAGGGAGCTGTCACAGTTGCAACCAACATGGCAGGCCGTGGAACCGATATCAAGCTCGGCGGCTCTCCTGATGCCCTTGCAAGAAAGCTCTGCGGCTCCGAGGCAACTGAGGAAGAGTTCAAACTAGCCAAGGAAAAGACCTATTCACAGTGGCTTGCAAACTACGAAGAGGTCAAAGCCCTGGGCGGTCTTTACATACTGGGAACAGAGCGCCATGAATCAAGACGAATAGACAACCAGCTTAGAGGAAGATCAGGACGACAGGGAGACCCTGGAGTTTCAAGATTCTACGTCAGCTTTGATGATACTCTCTTAAGGCTCTTTGCAAAGGACAACCTCAAGGCCATGGTCGGCCGTCTTGGAATGAATTCAGGAGAGCCACTTGAGCACTCCATGGTAAGCCGTGTCATAGAAACTGCCCAAAAGCGTGTTGAAGAGCGCAACTTTGACATCAGAAAGCATCTTCTTGAGTACGATGATGTTTTAAACGAGCAGAGAAACTTCATCTATGACCAGCGCGACCAGATTCTTATTGATGGAAATATCATTCAAAGAGCCCTGGATGCATGTAACGAATACATTGATTTCTCAGTTGAACAATGCAGGGCCAAAAACGGTGTAAACAACCTTTCATCACTTCATCAGATGCTTTTGGACAGTATCGGCTATGATTATGAGCCACAGAAGGAAGATGAAAAGCTCGATCCAAATAAGCTTTCTGACAACATCAAAGAGAGCGTCAAAGCCCTTATTGACGGCAAGGTTGCCATAACAGGACCCGAAGTGTTCTCAATGTTCGTAAGACAGATCTATCTTAAGCAGATAGATACCAGATGGCAGAACCATCTTGAGGAGCTTGAGGACCTGCGTGACTCAGTTGCCCTCAGATCCTATGCCCAGAAGAATCCTCTGACAGAGTATAAACTCGAAGGTTCACAGATATTCGACAACATGATCGACCAGATCAAGACATCTGTTGCAAAGACAATTGTCAGAGTCCAGATCAGAACCGACGGACCACAGAGACCTGCTCCTGCTGCAAGAAAGACCACCGAGATGCATCGTGAAAGCGCCTCATTCTCAGGCATGGCTGCAAGTCAGCAGAAGGTTGCCAGAGCTAGTGCAAACGACCATATGCAGGCTCCTATGCAGGTCATAAGAACAGCTCCGAAGGTCGGACGCAATGACCCGTGTCCATGCGGTTCGGGAAAGACATACAAAAACTGTCACGGAAGAAACGCAGGCTCTGAATTCTAAGAGCCTGTGCTTCACTCTCCTCTTGCCTCGTGTAAAATGGCGCGGACCTCGGGGTCTGCGAATTGCTCGTCAATCTCCTGTGATGTGAGACCTACGAACTCATGGCAAAGATAATGGATCCAGTTCTCATCGGCCGGGCTCTTGAGAACGTGCTTTCTGCACCAGTAGTCAGGCTGGACCGGGAGAGGACTTTCCTCTTTGTAGAGAGGAACTTTGTAGTCATAGACGGCGATTTTCAGATCCTCACGGGGAATGCCCTTGTCCATGATGACCTCGGCAAGTTTGTTGACGGTGTTCCCGGTATCAAAAATGTCATCGACAAGAAGAACCTTGTCACCTGATCTGAGATATTTCGGAGAATATGTCCAGCCGTCGACCTGAACGCGGGTCTGGTCTCTCAGGACGTTGTATGAACGGGCGACGACAGCCGCATAGAGAACAGGACGTCTGTGCTCCCTGAGGCAGACCATCTTGTAGTATTCGGAAAACACGTTCGCCATGTAGACTCCGCCTCTCAGTGACACATAGATCACATCAGGGATGAAATGGTCCTCTACATGCATTTTGTGGGCAAGTTTCAATGCGCTGTCTCTGATTACATCATGTGGGATGAACTCTTTCATATCTCCTCCGTAAAAATGAGCCCGAAGCTCACACTCAAAGCTGAGTGAGTATCTCCGGGCCGTTTGCCGTAATGGCTACTGTGTGTTCCCAATGCGCGGCGGGTTTTCCGTCAGCTGTGACTACTGTCCACCCGTCCGGCATGTCAATAATTCCATCTTTTCCGAGATTGATCATCGGCTCTATCGCAATCACCATACCCTCTCTGATGCGGGGGTTCGGAGAGAACGGACTTACATAATTCGGAATCTCAGGCTCTTCATGAACATGAAGACCCACTCCGTGTCCGCAGTACTCACGCACTACTCCGAATCCGTTTCTGTGGGCATGCTCATAAACCGCACTTCCGATATCCTGGATTCTGCATCTTGGCTTATCCAGAGCGGCGATTCCCTTGTAAAGGCACTCGCGAGTGACTTCTACAAGCTTTTTTACCTCAGGTTTCACATCTCCCACAAGGAAGGTTCTTGCGCTGTCGGAAAAATATCCGTTGAGGTTGATTCCAAGATCCACGGAGACAATATCTCCGTCATGGATTATTCTCTTTCTCTTTGGAATACCGTGAATTATTTCCTCATTGACACTTACACAAGCGCTTGCCGGGAAACCCTCGTAATGAAGGAAAGCGGGCTTTCCTCCGTGTTTGATTATGAATTCATGGCAGATCTGGTCTATGTCCCATGTGGACATGCCGCTTACAATTCTGCCGTCAAGCGAATCGAGAAGCTGTGCAAGCAGCTTGCAGGATTTGCGGATTCCGTCTATCTGCTGATCAGTTTTCAGAAGAATCATGCAAATGCCTCACTGCTGTGTCCAGAAGTCCGTTTATGAATCTGTAGTTCACCTCGGTACTGTACTCCTGTGAAAGCTTCACAGCCTCATCTATTACAATGCTGGGATGAACCTCCTTGCCGTAAAGCAAGGTATAGAAACTGATTCTGAGGATGTTTCTGTCCACGATGTTTATATTCTCTATGCTTCTTTTTGATGAGAAACGGTTGATCATCTCATCAATCTCATTTAAATGGCTCAGAACGCCATCAATGAGAAAAGTGGCATAAAGGACAACATCCGTCTCAAGACCCTTCTGCTCCTCCTCTGTGTAGCCTGCAAAAGGCTCAGAGTACGGAAGCGCAATCTCATGGATTCTTCCGTTGAAATCCAGAGAATAAAGTGTCTGAACGGCTATTGCCCTTGCCAGATGTCGTGATTTCATCAGATAGACCTCACTTGGTGAGATATCTGATAGATGCGGAGTTCTTCAGGTCAGTTATCAGTGAAAGATAAGCCTGCTGGAACACTGCGTTCATCTTTGCCTCGTAAAGACCGTTTACGATATAGTCACGGACGGTTCCCTCTGCTGTAGGTGAAGTCTTGTCATCGATGCCCAGGAACTTGGCTTCGTTGTGGACTGAAACCTTGACAATGTGGTAACCGGCATTGCTTTCAATGACTCCGCTCACCTCTCCTGTATCAAGGGCAAAAACCTTGTCAAAGAAGTTCTGT
>JAGBRG010000281.1 GCA_017632495.1 Spirochaetales bacterium | reverse complement strand
GTGAGGTCTGTGATGTAGTCTCCCAGGTAATGGAAGGACGACCCCACAGAAGAGGCCTCTGACTTGAAAACATTTAGAGCCTCAGGTACCTGCAGGGCGCTGAAGGAGGGGACACCAGGTTTTATGATCTTGGACTTTTCAATTGCAATCTTTTCAATTGTGGGCCCAAGGATATCGGTGTGCTCAAGCTCAATCGGAGTCAGTACCGAAGCCTGGGGATGGATGATATTTGTCGCATCAAGGCGCCCGCCAAGACCTGTTTCGATCACAGCCCAGGTGCAGTTTTCCTCCTTAAAGAGCAAAAAGGCGTAGGCGGTATACAGCTCAAATGTAGTGGGCTGGTTCTCGCCCATCTCATCACAGAAATGAAAGCCCTCAAGAGCAGACACAAGCTTTTCGGCCACCGAAAGCAGAACGGAAGTTTCTATGAAGGCTCCGTTTATCGTAAAGCGCTCGCGGTAGTCCGAAACATGAGGGGACATGTAAAGGCCTGTCTTAAAGCCTGCGGCCCTGAGAGAAGCTGCGATATAGCTTGCGGTTGAGCCCTTGCCCTTACTTCCTGCCACATGGATTGTCTTATAGCAGGCCTGAGGATCGCCGAGCGTCTTCATGATCGCCTGCATCCTGTCCAGGCGGTAGGTTCTTGTTGTATAGTTGTCTGTCTTCTTCTCCAGATTGGTGAAGCTTTCCATGTACTTCATCACCTGGTCAAAACTCTCAAATTTCATTGCCCAAATTCTACTCCAACGAGGTATTATTGTCCACTTCAATGAGGATGCGCTGGGGGAGCAGAACCTTTTTTGACAAAAATTGAAAAAATGTCAAAAATAATTTACAAAGGCCCGGCAAACTATTGCTCTATGCGCATTTGTCTGCTATTCTTCTGTCTGATGGTGCGAAGTGACCACGTCTAGTTATTTATGACTATCGTGTGGCTATTGGGCCCAAAAGCGCCATTAGAGGACTAAAATGAGAAAAAGCAGTCTCGATCCGATGCCCTGGAGGTATCTGGATCAGTACCGTGGCAAATATTTTGATTCCGAGTGGCCGTCTTTGGCCCAGATGTTCGACATCAACGCCGACCGCTTTCCCGACAACAGATGCTTTGAGGCTTTTTCGCCTGAGCACGAGATTTTCACCTACAAACAGGCCAAGGAGCAGTTTGACAAGGTCTCGCGCTGGCTCTATGCCCAGGGTGTCAGAAAGGGCGACCGCGTAGCTGTCACAGGCAAAAACAGCCCCGAATGGGCCATCGCCTACATGGGAATCATCTACATGGGTGCCATCGTCGTTCCCGTGGACGCCTCGCTGACCAACGCCGAAATCGAGCACCTTGTCGACTATGTGGAGATCAAGGGCATCTTCCTTGACGGCGACAGATTCGATGCAATCGGAGCCGACGGCAAGTACGGCTTCAAGGTCAGCCTTGAAAAGAGAAACCACGAGGACTCCTTCATCCTGAATCTCCCCGATGTGGGACCACAGCCCGTGACCGAGCCCGTAAGCCAGGACCTTGCGGCCTTCCTGTTTACTTCAGGTACAACCGGAACCCCCAAGGCCGTCATGCTGACTCACGAGAACCTCGTCTTTGACTCGCACTGCGTCCAGGCCTTCATGAATGTCCGTCCCACCGATGTGTTCTACGCAATCTTGCCGATTCACCACGCCTACACGATGCTGGCTGTGTTCATCGAGTCCATGGCAAACGGAAGCAACACTGTCTTCGGAAAGCGCCTTGTGGTCACATCTCTCTTAAAGGAGATGAAAGAGGGCCATGTGAACATGCTTCTGGCCGTTCCCATGCTCTACAACAAGATCTTCAGCGCCATAATGAAGGGTATTGAGAAAAAGGGTAAGCTTGTCAGTGCCCTTGTTAAAGCCATGATGGGCATCTGCGGCTTCATCAAGCAGACAACAGGCCTTAATCCTGGCCGCGTGGTCTTCAGGGGAATCAGAGACAAGGTGTCTCTTGCCGACAACAGAATCTGCATCTCAGGGGCAGGTCCGCTTCCTGCCGAGACCTTCAAGGGCTTCAATCAGCTGGGAGTTGATTTCATCCAGGGCTACGGCCTTACCGAGACAAGCCCGATTGTGACCCTGAATCCCGCCTATTCCTATCAGTATGCCAGTATCGGAAAGCCTTTCCCAGGCGTCGAGATCGACTTCATCAACAAAGACAGTCAGGGCAACGGCGAAATCGTCACCCGCGGAAAGCACGTCATGAAAGGCTACTACAAAAACCCCGAAGCCACTGCCGAGACCATCGACAAGGACGGCTGGCTCAGAACAGGCGATGTTGGCTACATGGATAAAGACGGCTTTATCTACTTGACAGGCCGCGCCAAGAACATAATAGTCACAGAGGGTGGAAAGAATGTCTTTCCCGAGGAAATCGAGGACCACTTCCAGCTCTACTACGACATTGACCAGATCTGCGTCGTAGGCTACATGGCCGACGAGAAGCTCAAGATGGAGGGCGTCGCCTGCCTGATTCATCCTTCCGACTCTGCCAAAAAGGAGTTCCCCGATTCCGGTGCCATGCAGATTCATATGGAGCAGATTGTCGAGGCCGTGAACAAGGAGCTTCTTCCGTATAAGAGAATCCGCAGGGTCTTCATCGTCGATGAGCCTCTGGAGATGACCAGCACCAAGAAGATCAAGCGCTTTGCAGTTGCTGCAAAGTACAAGGAAATGATAAATGCCAAAATCGATTGAGATGACCAGCAAGCGCCGCGCCGAGCTCAGAAGCCAGGCCCAGAGCCTTAACTGTATAGTCATGGTCGGCCACGACGGTATCACCGACGGAGTAGTCAGCGCTCTGGACAGTGCCCTGACAGACCACGAGCTTGTGAAAGTCCGCTTTCAGGACTTCAAGGAGCAGACAAAGGACCTGTCAGCCTCCCTTGCTGAAAAGACTTCCAGCACCCTTGTGGCCACAACAGGCTTTACCGCTGTCTTCTACCGCAGAAACCCCGAGATCAAGCCTCTGGTATGAGCCTTTGGTGTGAAACATTTTCACATCAGGTGCAATTGTTTTACAACCTTTAACACCAAAACCTCATTTTCAGTGCCCCAAACGCGCTTGGCATGCAATTTGCTACTAGGGAGGCATAGCAACAGTTTTTTTCATACCTCCTCTAGTTAGTGACGACGCCTGGGAACCCCCGGGCGTCTTGCTTTATTAGAGGCTTTGGCCTCTCTGTGTCTTCCTTCGACAACAACCTTTAACATTTCGAGGGCGTCTGGTGCTTTCGGGCTTTCTGGGGTGTCTGAGCTTGACGGTGCGTCTGAGCTTGCTGTGGCGTCTGTGCTCTCTGGTGCGTCTGCAGCTAATCGAGCCCTCTGTTTAAGGCCCCGGTTGGCCCGGTCATTTCAGTGTCTGTAATAAAAACTGAGATTTCCTTCGGTTTTATTACTATTTCAAAGGTTGAAAGTTATAAAATTGAATCCGAAGTCTGCTTTTATAACTGGCGAACATATAAGAGTCCTTCAAAATATAATAAATCCAGGACTTTTGGCCGAAATAATACTTTTTTCAGTTATAAAAAACAGAGATTTCGTCCGATTTATAAACAACACCCGAAATGCGATTGTGCGCAGGCTGTTCGCAGCCTGTGAAGTGGCCAGC
>JAGBRG010000280.1 GCA_017632495.1 Spirochaetales bacterium | reverse complement strand
TGATGACCTATGATGATCAATAAGATTATCTCTGACCCTTGTCGTAAGGAATACCCTCTGCCTTCGGAGCCTTTGAGTTCTTTGAAGTCAGGGCAAGGACGATAATCGAGATGATGTATGGCATCATGTTGTAGAATGTGCTCGGCAGGTTCAATGCTGTGAGGAATCCGAAACCGAAGTATGTGTTACTAAGGGCACGGAAGAATCCGAACATCAAAGCTGCAAGAGCAATCTTGGTCGGCTTCCACTGACCGAAGATCATAACGGCCAGGGCAAGGAATCCGAATCCTGCGACACCGTACTCGAATCTCCACTCGGAAACACCAGCGAGGATATAGCAGACGCCACCAAGTCCTCCGAGACCACCGGAGATCAGGACACCTGACCAGCGCATCTTCAGAACGTTGATACCGACAGAGTCGGCTGCCTGAGGATGCTCACCGCAAGCCATGAGTCTGAGACCGAACTTGGTCTTGTAAAGCACGAACCATGCGCAGCCCAGTACGATGAGTGTAATCAGCATGAACCAGTTGAACTCAAAAGAACCCATCTTGACGATGAACTTCTTCTTGGGCTCGATGTACTGGATGATTGAGCTGACATCGTGCGGGTTTCTAGCTGTGTTGATAGCCTTGACAATAACGGTTGCGGCAGCTGTTCCGAGCATGTTCAGAGCAGTTCCGACGATTGTCTGGTCAGCCTTGAAGTTGATGGCTGCAACAGCGAGAAGCGATGAATACGCAACACCTACGATAATTGCAAATAGCAATACCAATAGTATGTAGAAGAATCCCGGAATGGAAATCGGAAGATATCTCATGGCAAGAGCTCCGCCGAGGGCTCCCATTACCATGATTCCCTCAAGTCCGAGGTTGATGACTCCGGAGTGCTCGGAATAGCAGCCTCCCAGAGCAACCAGGATAAGGACAGAAGCAAAAATAAGTGTATATTGAATCAGTAGCAGCATTAGTTCTTACCTCCGTCTTGCTTGAAGTTTTCATACTTTCCAGTTCTCTTGGTCTCATTCCTACGGATGATGTTGTTCATGACAGTCTTCATGAACAGAACAAAGCCGCAGAGGTAGATGATCAAGGCACTGATCAGGTCAGTAATCTGTGAGCTGTACTTTGTAAGATCGACAAATGCACCGCCTGCAGTGATGTGGGTGATGAAGTACGATGAGAAGATTGTTCCGATCGGGTTAAGTCCTCCTAGGAACGTTGCGGCTATTCCGTTGAATCCCATGGCAGGAACAGTGGATGAAGTTACTGCCCACTGCTCGAAGTCTGTCAGGTAGTAGAATGCGGCACCGAGTCCTGCAAGGGCTCCGGAAATAACCAGAGTAACGATGATGTTTCTCTTCTCCATCATTCCGCAGTACTTGGCAGCGTTCTTGTTGATACCTGTAGCTTTAAGCTCGTAACCGAACTTCGTCTTATCAAGGATGATCATGATGAGAACGGCTATGATTATCGCAATAGGTATTGCAATCGTCACATATTTGTCCTTGAACAGCTGATCCAGGCCGAGTGTCGGAAGCAGAGCGCTCTTGTTGGTGCTTGCAAGCGACAGGGTATCCTTTGATGAAGGATTCTTGACGGCTGTCAGCGTGGCGTTTGTGAAGTACAGGCAGATCCAGTTGAGCATGATGCCCGAGATGACCTCGTTAACATTCAGATATGCCTTCAGAACACCGACGATCGAAGCAAGAAGAGCTCCGGCGATCATGGCCAGAAGCATGCAGGGAATCCAGCCCAGCTGCCATTTAAGGCCTGCATAAAGGGCTGCGACGATTCCGGCGCAGTACTGACCGGGGGTTCCGATGTTGAACAGACCGACCTTATAAGAGAAAAGAACGGCCAGTGCGCACATAAGAAGCGGAACTGTCTTTACAAGGGTCTCACCGAAGTATTTGAGCCTTGATACCGGGGATTTGAACCAGAAGAAGTTCTTGATGATGTTCATGATTGAACTGAATGCGCTTGCCGGGTTGATGATAAGCAGCACGACAAAGGCAATCAGCAGTCCTAAGATGATACAGATCAAGGATGCAATCAGGGACTGAACTCCGGGTTTCTTGAAGAAATTGGTCTTTTCCTTGCTCATGGTTTGACCTCCATTCTCTTTGCTCCAGCCATGTAGAGTCCGAGCTCTTCCTGCGTGGTCTTCTTCGGATCAAATTCTCCGACAATCTCTCCTTCGTACATGACGAGGATTCTGTCAGGGACATCCATGACCTCGTCAAGCTCAAGCGAAATAAGAAGAACGGCCTTTCCGGCATCTCTTCTATCAATGAGCTGCTTGTGGACGAACTCGATGGCTCCTACGTCCAGACCTCTTGTGGGCTGAACTGCGACCAGAAGGTCGGGATCTTTGTCAATCTCACGGGCGATGATGGCCTTCTGCTGGTTTCCACCGCTCATGGCACGGGCCATGGTCACAGGACCCTGTCC
The DNA here is from genome assembly GCA_017632495.1 of Spirochaetales bacterium. Taxonomy (GTDB): domain Bacteria; phylum Spirochaetota; class Spirochaetia; order Sphaerochaetales; family Sphaerochaetaceae; genus UBA9732. Next base: position 10,895 of record JAGBRG010000280.1, on the reverse strand, counting down.
GCTTCTGACATCGTATTCCTCGATAAGCTTCTCAGCATAATGTCTGATATTGTCTTTTCTGAGGAATCCGACCTTTGATGTGAACTCCGGAAGGAAGTAGGTCTCAAGAACGAGGTTGTTCTCAAGAGAGTAATCAAGAACAAGACCGTGCTTGTGTCTGTCCTCAGGAATGTGGCTCATTCCTGATGTGTTTCTCTTTCTGATCGGGGCCTTGGTGATGTCCATGCCGTTGAGCTTGATTTCTCCGCTTACAAGCGGCTCAAGACCTGTCAGGCCGTGGACGAACTCACTCTGTCCGTTTCCGTCGATACCGGCGATACAGACAATCTCCCCTGCTCTTACCTTCAGAGAAACATTCTTGACCGCATTGTTCTTATGGGTCTTGGATGCGACCGTCATGTTGTTGACTTCAAGAACAACATCTCCGAGCTTCTCGGGCTTCTTTTCGATGTGGAAGTTGACGTTTCTTCCGACCATCAGTGAAGACAGCTCCTGAGCCGTTGTGTTCTTGGTCTCTACGGTTCCGACGTACTTTCCTTTTCTGAGGATTGTACAGCGGTCGGCAACAGCCATGATTTCTGCAAGTTTGTGTGAGATGAACAGAATTGATTTTCCCTCAGCCTTGAGGTTTCTCATTATCTGCATCAGCTCATCGATTTCCTGCGGAGTGAGAACGGCGGTAGGCTCATCAAAGATGAGAATCTCGTTCTCTCTGTAAAGCATCTTCAGAATCTCGGTACGCTGCTGCATACCTACGGTGATGTCCTCGATCTTTGCATCAGGGTCTACCATAAGACCGTATTTCTGGGAAAGTTCAAGAACCTTCTTTCTGGCTTCTTCCTTCTGGAGAACGCCGTATTTGTTCGGCTCCACTCCCAGAATGATGTTGTCCAGAACAGTAAAACATTCGACCAGTTTGAAGTGCTGGTGCACCATACCAATTCCAAGGTCGTTTGCATCGTTCGGGTCATTGATCTTGACTTCTTTTCCGTCTTTCTTAATGACTCCTTCTTCCGGCTGGTACAACCCGAAGAGTACACTCATCAGAGTTGATTTGCCGGCGCCGTTTTCCCCGAGCAGAGCGTGAATCTCACCCCTCTTCAGCTGAAGAGTGATGTTGTCGTTTGCTATGATGCCAGGGAAGCGCTTTGTGATGTTGAGCATCTCAATCGCGTATGGAACGTCCACAGTCGATTCCTCCTGTTAGCTTGGCTTTTCAAATTATTATAGTACGAAGATAGGATGTATGAAACAAAAAAAAGCAGGAAAGGTAAAAACCTCTCCTGCTTGAAACGTCAAGAAAATGACTCTTACTTGATTGTTCCCAGGTCGATGACAGTGATGTTCTTTGCCATCTTGGAAGGAGCAACCTCGATTGAAGAATCGACTTTGATCTTTCCTGAAAGCATGTCAGCGACAAGAGCCTTATAGTCATCAAGTGAGAACTTGGCTGAGAACTGTGTTCCTGCACCGGTCGGGATTCCGACATAGTTCAGGTCCGGATCCTTGGAAACAAGTCCGAGGTTGGCGACCGTACCGGCGAGAGACTCCCAAGCGTTGTCCTCGACGATGGTCTTCAGAGCTGCCTGTGTTGAAGGATAAAGTCCCTTCATAGCAGAGGTAACTGTGATTCCCTTTCCGTATGCACCGTCGATGATCGGAGCCTGGTCAACGTCAACACCGATGACCTTTCCGCCGACCTTGGCTGCTGCCTCAGCTGCTGATGTGTAGATACCACCACCGCAAGCGAAGACGAGCTCTGTTCCGGCCTTGTACCATGTATCCATAGCTGCTGTGATATCAGCATCGCCGAAGAACTGGTTTCCATAGGTGTACTTGACCTCAGCCTTTACGCCAAGCTCCTTAGCTGCTGCATCAGCGCCCTGGACGAAACCGTAACCATAGCGGATAACTGCAGGAACTGCCATTCCACCGAGGTAACCGAGCTTGGTGTAACCGAGCTTAACTGCTGCATAACCTGCCATGTATCCTGCCAGCTCTTCCTGATAGACAGCGCTGTAGACGTTTGCAGGAGCCTTTCCGCCAAGATCAAACTCTGAAACGTCCAGAGCGACGAACTTGACATCTGGATAAGCAGGAGCTGCTTCCTGGATTGCCTCGCCGAATGCGAAACCAGGCATGACGATGATGTTGTAGCCCTCGTCGATGGCTGCTACGATCATTTTGACACGCTCTGCGGTGCTGTCACCGGTCGGCTTCTTGTAGGTGAACTTCAGACCCTTGGCTGCTGCATAGTCGCGGCATGCTTCATATGTGGTCTGGTTGAATGACTGGTCTGTGATATCGCCGTAGTCTGTGACCATTGCGATTGCGTTTGCAGCTTCCTTTCCAGCTGCTTCCTTTCCGCCCTGTGCGAATGCTGCTACTGCAACAAACAGAACGAGAAGAACTGTAAGAACTCTCTTCATACTTTTTCCTCCATGAAGTGTGTTTTCCACATTTGGATAGCATCTATGATAAATGAAAGTCTGTCACTAATCAACGAAAAATGCGCTAAAAAACAGACGGCAGCCAATACGGCTGCCGTGCAAAATCCTGTATCTCTTTGCCTTTCAACTAGCTGAGTTGAGAAGAAGAAGACTGAAGACCAGTGTGAACAGAGCGACTGTCTCGATGATACCGATGACGATGAGGTAGTTGGATGTACCCTTTCCTGTCTCTCCGAGAGCGTCACAGGCTGCTGCGGCACAGCGTCCCTGGAAGAATGCTGAAAGACCGATTGCAAGGCCGCCGAACATTCCGATGAACATAGCAAGAAGCTGGTTAAGTCCGTTGCTAAGTGCGCTACTGATGAAGTTCATAAGAAGGAAGCCGTAGATTGTCTGTGTCAGCGGTGCTCCTGTGAAAGCAATAAGCATGAACGGAGCCGGCTTTCCGTTAGCGTAGCACTTTTTCCATGTGCCTACTGCTGCAACTGCTGCAGCACCGATTCCTGCGCCTGATCCCATAGCCGAGAGGCAGACTGCCAAAGCCAAACCGATTAATCCGATACCCATATTCTAATCTCCTATTTGTACTTGCTTAAGAATTCTTTTTGAAAGGTTCGTATGGAATTCCAGCCCATTCCATTCCGAGCTGGCCTGAGAACTCCAGAAGGTTCAAGCGCACACCGTGAACGACAACGCTCAGCATGCCCATAATTATATTAAGGCCATGTCCGATCACAAGGATAATCACTCCCACAGGGAATGCCCAGCCCTTGAGCATTGGAGATGCCATACCATTGAAACTCTGCGCAATGGCCAGACTGGCCATTCCGACAGCAAACAGACGGATGTAGCTCATCACATTTCCGAAGGCACTTATAGTATCAAGGAATGTTGTGAACGCACCGCCCAGACCTGCCTTTATTCCCTTACCGAAGCTCTGACCGGGCTCCTGGGATCCGAATAAAACCACCAGGACCAGACCGCCTCCGATAATGGCAAAGACCATCTTCAGATTGATTGATGCACCGATTACCAGCATCAGAGCAAGGAAGTAGATGCTGATTATCATGGCAAGCCATGCAAAGTCAGCAACAAATGCGATGCTCTTTTGCTTCCACTTACGAACCACGTTCATCAGACATGCCAGAGAAAGCTGGATGGCACCGATGGAGAAGCAGAACTTCATCACATGGTTCTGAGCCGCCGTGCTGTCCACCATGAAATACTGCGGGTAGTTCGCGATGGACGGGATTACCAGCATCCTCAGGAAAGGAATGTGCATCGCAGCCTCGCTTCCGAACCATGTTCCGGTAAGAGCTCCCCAGATTACCGTGGCGATACTCATCACATATAGGAACATGTTCAGGTTCGAGACCTTCTTGGTCTTGATGTGAAGGCCGATGGAAACACCCAAAAAGATCAGACCGTAGGCCGCATCGCCGATGATCATGGCAAAGAACAGTGACAGGAACAGAAGGAACCACATGCTTATGTCGTACTCTCTGTATCCCGGAACCGTTCCGAGCATGTCAAACAGCGGCTTCATCATCTTGGTGACCTTGTTGTAACGGACCTTTGTAGGAACAGGGTCGTCCTCGGCAGGATCATCAAGGGCATAGGCCCAGCAGTTCTTCTTGGCGGCATTCTTAAAGCCTTCCAGATCCGACTCTGGCATAAAACCTGTCAGAAGGCTCAGGCCCTCCTCGCTTGCAGCCGCATCGCTTACACTGTTGAAGACAATCTCATCCGTAATAACAGCTATCTCTTTATCGTAGCTTGAAATCATTGATGCCGATGTCTTTAACAGCTCATCAATCTGAGTGATTCTCTTTCTATTTGAGGCGACCTCTGCTTCAATCTGGCTCACTCCCTTTTCAGGAAGGATGAACTTGAATGAGGCAAACTGAGCCGGAAGATCCTCACCCAGAACGGCAATTGCAGTCTTCTTCTCAATGTCCTTGAGAACGATGTACTTACAGTCCTCGGGAAGATTTTCGGCAACTCCTTCTCCGAGAAGATAGAAATTGAAGGAAAGCCCCTTCTCTTCCAGCTTCTTTATCTCCGAGGGGTCAAAATCACCCCACTTTGAAATCTGGTCGCGAAGGATTTCCATTCTGGTAATCTCATCGGAAAGAGTCTTTTTCTCATCAACGGCAGAAACCAGCTTTTCATGAAGGGCCTCAAAGCTCTTGCCCGTGACAACCTTCTTCTGCTCCACCTTGGGCTGCTCGGAAAGAACTGCCTTTATGCGGTTCAGCTGTGAAAGCCTGTCAGTAAGATCTGTATTGGGAGCCGCAGTCTCCGAGACATGGATGACTCCAAGGTCTCTGATTCCGCTGATCATCTCCGTCTTGCGGTCCTGAGGGGCCACGACGATGATCTTTTTCATTTTCTCAATCATCTGAACCTCCCTTTTCCGCCAGCTTCTTCTTGGCTATCTTTCCACGCACGACTGCAGCAGTCTGCTGGTCTCCTATATAGATACCGATTCTGCGGATGTTCTCCTTGGTCTCGGGTATCTTAACCTTTTCAAACAGATTGACCCTTTGGCTTGTGGTCCTGAGCTCTTTGCCCAGAAGCTCAACCTGCATCTCCAGTGTACGCATCATAGCGGTGATTCTTGCCGATTCCTTCAGAAGAACCACAGCCTTGTCCACCCAGAGCGGATAATCCTCCACCCTGTACTTTATGTCCTTGAACGTCAGATTCTCGAAGATCGGGATGGTGACTCCGGCGATATTCCCCTCTTTCCTGATGACCTTGTCCGTCTTGACCAGTCTGTCAAGGCGACGGTTTCTGTCAAAGGTTCTGTTCTCACCGAAGACAGCGATCCAATCCTGAACTCCGTTTACCAAAGCCTCCTGCTGTGCCTTGTAGTCGGCAAGCTCGGCCTCTATCTGACGTATGACCATCTGGAGCTGCTGCTTCTTGAGCAAAAGCGTAGGAAGATACCGCTGATATTGCTTCAGCTGGTCTTTCTGCTTCTTCTGTTCATTCTTGGTCAGCTTAACAGCCACTTATGCCTCCAGCTTCTTCGGCCATCTCTGGGCGATCAGTTCACTTCTGAGTCCTGTCTCATTGGGCTCAAAGCACTCTGCGAGAATCTCCCAACCCAAATCCAAAGCTTCCTCGAGCGGAATGTTGACGGAGAGATCCATCAGTTTTGACTCGAAGAGCTGACCGAATTTGAGAAGCTTCTCATCCCACTCAGTCATCATGAATCCCATGGATTTCTTCTCAAGCGACTCCCTGTAGGCGCTGTAGAGCTTGATAAGACCGTCCATAAGAGCTCTGTGGTCGTTTCTTGTATCCTTGTTGACGTTCTGCTTCAGACGGCTCAGGCTTCCGAACGGCTCGATGTGGCCGTTTTTGAGGTAGTACTGACCCTCTGTGATGTATCCCGTGTTATCCGGAACCGGATGGGTGACATCATCACCGGGCATTGTCGTTACGGCAAGGATTGTCAAAGATCCTGCGCCCTCGAAGTCGACTGCCTTCTCGTATCTGGAAGCAAGAGAGCTGTAAAGGTCTCCGGGGTATCCTCTGTTGGAAGGAACCTGCTCCATTGTGATTGCCGTCTCTTTCAACGCATCGGCGAAGTTCGTCATATCGGTCAGAAGGACAAGAACCTTCTTTCCCTCAAGTGCAAAGCGCTCGCCTACTGCCAGCGACATGTCGGGAATCATTGTACACTCGACAGTCGGGTCACTTGCAGTATGGATGAACATGATTGTTCTGCTCATGGCACCGCTCTGCTCAAGTGTATCTCTGAAAAAGAGATAGTCATCATATTTAAGTCCCATACCGCCCAGGATGATAAGATCAACCTCGGCCTGCATGGCAATTCTTGCCAGAAGCTCGTTGTAAGGCTCTCCTGAGACGGAGAAGATCGGGAGCTTCTGGGATTCAACCAGTGTATTGAACACATCGATCATCGGAATTCCGGTTCTGATGAGGTTCTTGGGAACGATTCTCTTTGCCGGGTTTACAGAAGGACCGCCGATTTCGACCATGTTCTCGTCAAGCTCGGGACCGTTGTCCCTGGGCTTTCCGGATCCGTCAAAGACCCTTCCAAGAAGGTTGTCGGAAAAACTTACGCGCATCGGGACACCGAGGAACCTGACAGGGTCATCGGTCTTGACACCCTGGGCTCCTGCGAAGACCTGAAGGCTGACCAGGTCGCCGTCAAGCTTGATGACGTTGGCATAGCTTTTTCCAACCATGGCAAGGTCGTTGTATTTGACACCCTCGGCACGGACGGTGATGACGTTTCCTACGATTGACTCAATCTTTGTGTAGACCTTGTTCATCTCAACCCTCCTTTACCTTTGAACTGAAAAGTTCGTTGATCTCTTTCTCGTACTTGGCATAGCGCTCGTCGTTGATCTGGACGCTGTTCCAGTCCAGGAACTTCTGTCTCATCTCGTTGAAGAAGGCTCTTACTTCCTTCTTGCTCTCGATGTTGAACTTGGCCATCAGGACCTTGTAAAGCAGATCGAACTCCGTCTTCTGTCTCTCGGGCGGAACGGCGGCATCGACCAGGTCGAACGAGTTCTGCTGAAGGTATACAGCATCAAGAAGCTCGCCCTTCTGGTACTCGATGTAATCCTCGACCGATGTTCCCTCTTCTCCGACGACCTTCATCATCTGGTTGATCTCGTTGGACTTGAAAAGGACGTTTCTGGCATTGTTGACCAGCTTCTGGTCGATGATTCCCTTGTACTTGGACCATGACTCAAGAGGATGGATGGCAGGATACTTTCTGGCATCCGAGCGCTCTCTTGAAAGTCCGTGGAAGGCTCCGACGACCTTAAGTGTTGCCTGAGTGACAGGCTCCTCGAAGTTTCCTCCTGCGGGGGAAACTGTACCTCCGATTGTAACCGATCCGATGCTTCCGTCATGGAGTCTGACCTTTCCGGCTCTCTCATAGAAGGCGGCGATGACTGACTCAAGGTATGCCGGGAAGGCTTCCTCTCCAGGTATCTCCTCAAGTCTTCCGCTCATCTCTCTCATAGCCTGTGCCCAACGGCTTGTGGAGTCTGCAAGCAGAAGGACGTTCAGGCCCATCTGTCTGTAGTACTCGGCCATTGTGATGGCTGTGTAGACGGAAGCTTCACGGGCGGCAACAGGCATCGATGATGTGTTACAGATGATGATTGTTCTCTCAATCAAAGAACGGCCTGTCTTGGGGTCGATGAGCTCAGGGAACTCCTTCAGGACCTCGACAACCTCACCGGCACGCTCTCCGCATGCTGCGATGATAACGATATCAACGTCGGCGTTACGGCTTTCCATGTGCTGAAGGACTGTCTTTCCTGCACCGAACGGGCCCGGGACACAGAATGTACCGCCCTTTGCAACAGGCAGGAATGTATCGATGATTCTGATTTTCATGATCAGAGTCTCATCAGGTCTGAGGCGCTCGTCATAGCAGCTCACGGCCTTCTTTACAGGCCAGCTGAAGACCATTGTGAGCTTTTTCTCCTCGCCCTTGGGGCTCTTGACCGTGGCGATGTTGTCACGGACGTTGTAATTGCCCTTTTCTGCGATGGATGTGACTGTCCACTCGACATCGTCAAAGCCGAACGGAATCATGATTTTATGTGTGAATATTCCCTCGGGGACCGTTCCGAAAGCATCGCCTGGTCTGAGCTTGTCACCGACCTTGGCTGTGGGTGTGAATTCCCAGTCCTTGTTCGGAATCGGATCAAGGTAGACTCCCCTCTGGAGGAAGAAGCCGCATTTCTCAGCAAGAGACGGAAGCGGATTCTGAAGTCCATCGTAAATCTGAGTAAGAAGTCCGGGTCCGAGTTCGACGCTCATGAGCTCGCCGGTGAACTCGACCTCATCCCCTACCTGTATTCCGTTTGTCATCTCGTAGACCTGCATGCTGGCCTTGCTGCCGTTTACTCTGATGACCTCTCCCTTGAGCATCGTATCGCCTGTTTTGACGAATGCGACTTCGTTCTTGGAGATGGCGCCATCAAATGTGACAGTTACAAGGTTTCCGTTCACGCCTGCTACATGTCCAATAGTTTTTGCCATAAGCACTCCGTTTCTATCTCATTCCATATTCATTTCTTTCTGAATGATTCCAAAGAGCTTTTTGTACTGCTCATTGCCTTTTTCGGCAGAAAAGCCGTCCTTTCTCAATAGAATCCTAAGCTGCAGGGCATATGCTAAAAGAGCGTTTTCAGAGAACGGCTCAAGACCTTTGGCGCTTTCCAGATAGTCATATCCGAACTTCATGAGCACAAACTCAGCTTCCAAAGGATTCTTTGCGTTCATGGCGGCTGTAGCCACACGCTCTATGTCATATTCCCTCAGTACCACGGGTCCGACGTCGTCACGGCCCAGGTTGACCTTGCGCTGAGCGTTGACCGCATCAGCGAGCTTTGCATTCACCGCATACCACTTTCTGAGAAAGCTGTTTCCTCCGTCCTTGCCTTCGGGAATCAGACAAAGCAGCTTGTAATCTGAATTGCTGATGTTTCCAAGGGCCTGGGAAAGGAAATTCTCCCATGTAAGCGGTGCCGGTTCATGGTACCTGAGCATCGGAAGACTTGAAAGAAAATAGTACCTTGAAGGCATATTTCCCTCCCGTCAGATCTTCATATCGCCAAGGAACGGCTTCAGCAGAGCTGAAATCTCTTCATCAGAGAAATCAAAGAAGCCTGACCCGTCCTTGCAGATGAGCTTCATTCCGCTCATTCCCTTGACCGGGCGAATCTCAAGACCCTTCTCAAGTTGCTTGGCAAGCTCTGACTTCAGGGCAGACTTTGCGGCGTCGATTTCAACTTTGTACTTGGAAGGATCCTCGTTGCCGATTGCGGCTACGATAAGATTTCCGAGAGTCTTCTCCGAAAGATCCTTGGAGACTTTCTGAGCCATGATGGATCCGAGAACCTTCTCAAGCTCTTTCTTGACGGAAAGCACAGCATCACGCTCGGCCTGCTTAATCAGTGCCTTTGAGCTTTCTATCTCACGGTTTGCATTCTCGATGTTCTTCTCGGCCTCGACCTTAGAAGCAGCGATGATTTCCTCTGCACGGGCCTTTGCGGCAGAAACGATTGAATCAGCCTCTTTCTTTGCTTCCTCAATGCCGTCGCGTTTGATTGACTGGACCAAATCCTGAATCTGAATTTCCATTCTAAACCGTCCTTAGCATAATCTAAAAGATATACTAGAATAAATGAGCACCTCTGCGCAATATTCTGCGTCATTAAAATTTGCCATATAAACCCTTTTAATATGACGTCAAGTAATAGGTTTATCAGTTGAACAGAGCCCCATGTTCATGATATTCAATGAGTTGGAGGAATTACTGTGCTTACATTCGCTTCTGATTATACAACCGGATGCTGTCCCGAGATTCTGGACAGGCTTATTGCAACCAACCTCGAGCCCCAGACAGGCTACGGCACAGACCAGTACTGCGCAAGTGCCGCAGAGAAGATAAAAAGCGCATGCAACGCTCCCGAAGCCCAAATCGAGTTCATCGCAGGCGGCACCCAGACAAACCAGGTTGTCATCTCATCCATGCTCCAGCGTTATGAAGGAGTCGTCGCAGCCCGCACAGGCCATATCAGCTGCCACGAGGCCGGAGCCATCGAGTATACCGGACACAAGGTATTTGAGCTTCCGCAGGTCATGGGAAAGATCCGCGCCAAGGACCTGAGTGACCTTGTCGAGAATTTCTACGGCGATGACAACCATGACCACATGGTGTTTCCCGGCATGGTCTACATCTCACACCCCACTGAGTACGGAACACTCTACACCCTTTCAGAACTAACAGCCATTTCGGAAGTATGCAGAAAGCACAACATGCCTCTTTTCCTTGACGGAGCAAGACTTGGCTACGGCCTTATGAGCTACAGTACAGATGTGACACTTCAGGACATAGCAAGACTCTGCGATGTTTTTTACATCGGAGGAACAAAGGTCGGAGCCCTTTGCGGAGAGGCCGTAGTGTTCACTCACGGCAATATGCCGAAGCATTTTCTGACAATGAAAAAGCAGAACGGAGCCCTTCTTGCCAAGGGAAGACTTTTAGGAGTCCAGTTCGATACTCTGTTTACGGATGACCTCTATTTTAAAATCGCAAAGCATGCCATTGATATGGCAGAGCGCCTTAAGGGCATTCTTTCAGATGCAAGCTTTCCTTTCCTTCTTGAGTCCCCCACAAACCAGCAGTTCGTGGTTTTGGACAATACGACCATGGAGCGTCTTAAGAAGGATGTCGGATTCGGATTCTGGGAGACTGTGGACGAAGACCACACTGCAGTGAGATTCGCCACAAGCTGGTCCACAACGGAAAAAGAACTGGACAAACTTCAAGAGCTGCTCAAATAATTGGATATCTCACCAGATACGGAGGTAAGATATGTCAGATTATATGGGTGGAACAGGTGTTCAGTATCACCTCAGGATAAAAAAAGGCGA
>JAGBRG010000279.1 GCA_017632495.1 Spirochaetales bacterium | reverse complement strand
TGTAGAGTAATCTCCCGGCACCTCAAGAAGACTTTCGGCTGCGAATAAGAACATAGGAACTATTGCAAAGAATCCGACAAGAATCAGAAGAACCACGGTGATGGGGGCTCTTGCCTTGCCAAGCTTCACAAGTGAAACCTGGCCGGATTTTCCGGTGACGGTTGTGAAGGATTTTCTGCTTCCTGTGATGTAGTTGTTCACTGTGAGAATCACAATTGAGAACAGCATCAGGATGATGGCAAGTACATAACCCTGGCCCTTTGTAAATCCTGTGTTGATCAGGCTTCTTAACTGGACGGAAATGGCTATGAAGTTATTTCCGCTGTTTATCGAGCTCTTGTTCAGGAAGAACGGAACTGTGAAGCTTGAGATACTGCTTGAGAAGACAAGCAGGACGGTGGATACCAGAGCTGGCAGCACAATCGGAAGCGTGACACGGTACAGAATCTTGAACCTGCTTGCCTTAAGAACGGTGGCCGCTTCCTCAAGGTTTGCGTCCATGTTGCGCAGAATTCCTCCGATGAGGATGTAGGCAAACGGTGCATAGTGCAGTCCCAATGCCATGGCACAGGGGAAAAGTCCGTAGACCATGGACTCCGGCACGCAGATGCCTGTCAGAGCCTGAAGCATTCCTTTTCCCGCATTGATCTGGGTATTTTTGAAGAAGTTCTCCCAGAACATGGCCATTGACCAGCTGGGCATTATGTACGGAAAAACAAAAACCGTGGATATGAACTTCTTACAGGGAAGATTACTTCGGGTGATGAACCATGCAACTACTCCGCCGAACACGACTGCCACGACACAGGCTATCAGAGCCATGACCGTGGACTGCCACAGCGGGGTCCAGAACTTGATTCTGGCGTAGGAGAATTCCTTGCTGGTTAATAGTTCCACCCAGTGGTGAAATGTGAAATCACCATCGGACACTGTCCGTCCCAAATAGACGGCCTCCTGGTTTCCATTGACCCTTAACGAGCCTATGAGAAGTGTGCTCAAAGGCAGGACGACGGTCATTATCAGGATGAACAGGAAGACAATGGTGATGATGTTTGCCGGTTTGGAGAAGTAGGTTCTGAACCTGCTTCCCAACGGACTAATGGTCTTTTCAGCCATTTTTGACTCCATTTAATAAAAAAAGGGGGCGTTGCCGCCCCCTATGAAGGATGTTTTCAATTTCCGGAGAGGGCCATGTTGATGAACATGCTGACGGATTTGAAAGCCTCATCGATGTACTGGACATCCTCTACGATACACTTGTCCTTCCATTCGGCAAGAGAAGGATCTCCTGCGACTGACGGGATGTTGGTGTTCGGTGAGTAGTAACCGAGGATTCCGCCCCAACCTGCATTGTATCCTTCCTGAGAATGGATGTACTTGATGAACAGACATGCTGTGTAAGGAAGTTTTGCAGTTACAGGAATCAGTGTCCACATGTTGTAGACAAATCCGTCAAAACCTTCGACCTCGTTGTTCCATCCGCTGGCTGTGACAGTCTTTGTGTAGTACTGGTCGGTATCCTTGTAGTCCTTCTTGTAGTACTCATAATCCTTGAGCTTGCAAAGACCTGCGAAGATGATTCTACCTTCGTCGGCATAGGTGTTCAGAGCCTTGACCTCACTTGTATCAGAGCTGTGCCAGTATCCGACGTTACCGATGAACTCCTTGACGAACTTGTATCCGATGTTCTGGTACTGAGGATCGTCTACATAGTCCTTTCCGAAGTAGCTCTTGTATGCTGATTTGAGCTTTTCACAGGCTCTGGGGCTTGTGAGCATGATAAGGAAGCTCATGTTGATATCTTCTCCGAGCGGGTTCTGATAGGAAACATCATGAACGCCCTTGAGAGAGACACCGTCGACTCCTGTCATCTGCCAGACATTCTTAAGCTGCTCTTTTCCGACCTTTGTGTTGTCATACTGGAAGACCTTGTTGAATGTGACTCCGACAAGCGGGTTCTTTGCATCGTCGGCAATCTTGATGTCTGCATCTGACGGATCATAGCTGAGCAGGAAGTTTGTATCCAGCATGGCGTTCTTAAGGAAGGATGCATCCTGAATCATGACAAAGTCAGCGATGTAGCTGTTGGCCTTCTGAGCTGCGATGAGCTTCGGCTGATACTCGGAGCCCTTCTTGCTGTTGTAGGCTGTTCTTCCGGCTGCCCACTCATACTTCTTCTCGAATTCAGCCAGTGCTTTCTTGATTCCTGAAGTAAGTGAATCAGCGTTGAATGTGAGATCCGGATGAGCCTCAAGCTCTGCCTTTGCGGCGGCCTCAAGCTCTGCCAGAGTCATTGACTGAGCCTTCTCGATTGCAAGCTCGACTTCAGTCTTTGCCACTGCCGGCTTTGCCTCGGAAGCTCCGTTTGCGAATGCTGCGAATGCAACCATTGCAATAAGGAAAAAAGCAAGTAATTTTTTCATTTTACACTCCTTTTAATGTGTAATTATATACTCATATATAACTGTTGGTAATTTTACTATATAGACTGCCTGGCCGCAAGAAAAAACGCGTTTAGGGCGCGTTAAAATAACGTTTTTGTTATACTAGTTCCGATCTGCTACCGTTTTGCTATACTTCTGTTTTGCCTGGGCTATGCTTAGTAGCTGTTTGAACTGCAAATCG
>JAGBRG010000278.1 GCA_017632495.1 Spirochaetales bacterium | reverse complement strand
GCGAGGATGACGATGACTTTGATCAGGTCTACGACTTTGTGAAAAAGAACCGTTTCAACTGGATGGGATCTTTTGTCTACTCTCTTGAAGAGGGCACCTATGCCGCAACACTTACCGACGAAGAGACTCATAAGGCCCTTTCAAAGGTGGCTGCAAAGAGGCAGAAGAAGCTTCAGAAGCTTCAGGAAAAGATTTCGTCCGAGATTCTGAGCACCTTTGTAGGTAAGGAATACGATGTCTTGATTGAGGAGCTTATCGAAGGCGAGGATCTTGCCATCGGAAGATTCTGGGGCCAGGCTCCTGAAGTGGACGGACTTACAGTTGTCATGGGACGAGACATGGTTCCGGGAAACGTCTACAGATGCGGAATTACAAAGGTCAACGGAATAGACCTTGAGGCGGTGAAGCTATGAGCATGGATCAGATTTTAAGTCAGCTGAACGAGCAGCAGCTTGAGGCTGTGAAGATAAACGAAGGCTCTCTTTTGGTCTTTGCGGGAGCCGGAAGCGGAAAGACACGCGTCATCACCACCAAAATCGCCTATGCCATAGAAACTTTGGGCATCAGGGCTCACCAGATTCTGGCTGTGACCTTCACCAACAAAGCCTGCCGCGAGATGCAGGAGCGTGTCATCAACATGGTCGGCGATACAGGCAACATGGTTATGATCCGCACCTTCCACTCCTTCGGAGTATGGCTTTTAAGACGCTACGGCCAGCTTGTCGGCCTTGATAAGAACTTCAAGATCTACGATGACGATGACAGCATCGCACTTCTGTGTCAGGCCTATCCCGATGACAACAAAAAGGAGATTGCTGCCTACTACAAGAAGATTGCCGTCCTGAAAGACAGGCTGGAAAAGCCCAACAAGCTGGATGACAGACTCTGTAAATACTACAGTAAATATGAAGAACAGCTCAGACGCACGGGCAACGTGGACTTTGCCGACATGATCATAAAGTCCATTGAGCTTCTTCAGACCCATCCCGAGGTTCAGACCGAGGTTCAAAACAGATTCCGCATGATTCTTGTAGACGAGTATCAGGACTCGAACAAGGCTCAGTTCAACCTTTTAAAGCTTCTTGTTGGACCCCAGACCTTCATCTGCGCCGTAGGTGATGACGATCAGAGCATCTACCGCTTCAGAGGAGCAGAGGTCAAAAACATTCTGGACTTTCCTAAAGCATTCAAGAACACAAAGAAAGTTGTGCTTGGAAAGAACTACAGATGCACGGAAAGCATTCTGGATGTGGCAAAGGATGTCATAGACAACAACCGCACAAGGGCTGAAAAGACCCTAAGCGCCTACAAAACAGGCGGAGACCTTCCGCAGGTCTACTATGTGGACTCGGGAATTGATGAGGCCGACCAGGTTGTGAAGATGCTCAAGAATTTTCATGACAGCGACCCGGAAGCTTACAATAACAGCGCAATTCTGTACAGAACCAACTCACAGTCCAAGGACTTTGAGGACCGTCTGATGATAAACGGCATTCCGGACCACATTG
>JAGBRG010000277.1 GCA_017632495.1 Spirochaetales bacterium | reverse complement strand
TCACGCTTGCAGGAGTCCAGTCCTCGGGAATTGAGATGTCTTGCCCTCATCGTCGCGAACATACGGGCCGTAGGGTCCCAGGTAGATGCTGCTTTCCTCTCCCAGCTGCGGGATGTCAAGCTTCTTGATGTCCTTTGAGTTGATCTTTGCTTTGTTGGAGCGAACCTGTGAATCAAGGCCCTTCTCTCCTTCGTAGAAGCTCTTGAGGAACTGAAGCTCATCAAGCTTGCCCTGGGCAATCTCATCAAGGGCATTTTCCATGTCACTGGTAAAGCCGTAGTCGATTCTGTCTCCGAAGAACCTCTCCAGAAGCTGGATTACGCCAAAACCTATGAATGTGGGAACAAGAGTTCCGTTATCACGGATGACGTAGTTCTTCTCAAACAGTCTGTCGATGATCGATGCATAGGTGGAAGGTCTTCCGATTCCAAGCTTCTCAAGTGTCTGGACAAGGGAAGCTTCTGTGTATCTGTTGGGCTCCTTTGTCTCGTGCCCAACCTCTTCGATTTTATTTGCCTTGAGAACCTGACCGGGAGCTACCAGCGGAAGCGGAGTCTCCTTGTCTTCCAATGCTGCATCAGGATCGTCGGATCCTTCGACATAGACTCTGATGAAACCGGGGAACTCGATTCTGACACCGGTTGTCGAGAAGACTGTCTTTCTTCCGTCAGAGGTCTGTGCATCAATTGTGACTGTGGTGTTCTGCTTTACGGCATTGGTCATCTGGGATGCGATGGTTCTCTTCCAGATCATGGAATAAAGCTCAAGCTCGCGTCCTGTAAGGCCTGTATCCTCAGGGGCGACAAAGCGCTCGCCTGCGGGCCTTATGGCCTCGTGGGCTTCCTGGGCTGTGCTCTTTGCAGAGTACTGTCTGGAATCGGCGGGAACATAGTCTGAACCGTACAATGCCAGAGCTGCCTCGCGTGCTGCCCTGATTCCTTCCTGGCTCAGAGCCGGGTTATCAGTTCTCATGTATGTGATGTATCCCTTTTCATACAGGCTCTGTGCCACGCGCATGGTGTCACGGGCAGACAGGTGGAGCTTTCTGTTTCCTTCCTGCTGGAGTGTACTTGTGATAAACGGAGCCGCAGGCTTCTGGATGACCTGCTTCTCCTTCACATCGCTGATAGTGAAAGTGCTTCCTGAAAGTGCCTTTGCAAGGGCAACGGCATCGGCCTTTGAAAGGAGGATGACCTTTGAGTTTGCGTTGTACTTTCCGCTGTCGCTGTCAAAGTCCTTGCCGTTGGCAACACGCTTTGTGTCCACGGAGTCGATTGATGCGGCAAAGCCCTCTGCGAAGACGGCCTTAAGATCCCAGTATTCGGACTTCTTGAATGTAAGTCTTGTGCGCTCTCTGTCCACAACAAGCCTGAGGCCCGGTGACTGGACACGGCCTGCGCTGAGGCTCTTATTGGAAAGCTTTGACCAAAGAACGGGTGAGATTGTGTAGCCGTAGAGTCTGTCCAGGACCCTTCTGGCCTCCTGTGCGTGGACAAGGTTCATATCAAGATCGCGTCCGTTCTTGAAGGCCTCAAGGATTGCCTTTTTTGTAATCTCATGGAATACCATGCGCCTATACGGCATCTTGGGCTTTAAGACCTCGACAAGGTGCCAGCTGATGCTTTCTCCCTCGCGGTCCTCATCAGTTGCGAGTATCAGCTCGTCGGCGCTCTTCATCTCGCTCTTGATCTGGGCGATGGCCTTTTCTTTGGTCTCATCCAATATATATATGGGCTTATAGCCGTTTCTGATATCGATACAGAGGTCGTTTTTCGGAAGTGTCCTGATATGGCCGTTGCTTGCTACAACGGTGCAGTCTGACCCCAGAATTCCTCTGATGGTCTTTGCCTTTGTCGGGGACTCGACTATGATAACTTTCTTCTCAGCCATCTTGATCTCCTTGTTCCGGCCCTTTGTCAGCGCCGGATGCCCTACAATATATAGTAGTGAAACAGACAGTTGTCAACCATGAAAAGGCATCTTTTTTGTGTGGTTTTTGCCCTTAATCTAAAGATTAAGAATAGTGTTCAAAACCTCGTCGATAGGTTATCATTGAGCCATGAGAAAGCACCTTGTCCTGCTTATTTGCGCAATCTTCTCGCTGAGTTTTGTCCTCTCCTCCTGCGTGGTTTCGGAGAAGCTTACACTCAACAGGGCAACCGACGGCAAAAGCCATGTAGACATCTCCGTGGATGATTTTTTCGTAGGCGTCGTGGAGGACCTCTCCAACTGGGACGAAATGGGAAACAACGACCCTATCCTAGACGTTGCGGTACAGGACTTTGAAAACAACCTGCGCGCCTCCAAGGTCACTAGCGGCATCCGATTTATCGAGACGGGCCACAACACCTACATGGGAGATTTCTCGTTCTCCGATTTCAACCAGCTTCTGGTCGACCTCTCAAAGGGCGTCCCCGACCAGTCAATCGTCACCCTCACCGAGAAAAACGGCCGCACCCACGTTGAGATCAACATCAACATGGACAACTTCAAGCAGCTGACCACAATCATCCCCTTCCTCGGAGATCCCAACTTCGAAGTCTACGGGCCTCTATACAACCACGACCTCACCAAGGCCGAGTACCTCGAAATGGTCAGTTTCATCCTGGGCGAACAGTGCCCGGACAGCATCGCAAAATCATCGGTGAAGATTCAGGTGGTCGCCCCTCAGGCCATAACGGCCCACAACGGCAAGATCCGAAACTCCAAGACTGTCGAGTTCTCCTTCCCGCTGATTGATTTCCTGCTTTTGCACGAACCAATCCGCTTCTATCTTGAATACTGATTTGAGTGCTGGCTTATCAGATCAGGAACTCCTTGATCAAAGCATCCACATATTTTGTACTCAGAGCTCTGGCCGATCCCTCATATGTAAAAATAAGGTTCTTGCCTAGAATATATCCTTTCTTGCAGAACCACTCGAGCTTGTACTGAGAATCCATACAATAATCTTTGTCATCCATCTTGCCCTGATGTTCCCAGATGTATTCTTTGCGTGTTCTCTTGTTCAGAATAAAGAAATCCGGATAGCGTGATCTTAATTCTTCTTCCGGTGCGATGGAGCTTTCATACACATAAGGAATTCCGAGACTATACAACCTGTTTGCTATGATTACCTCGCTCTTTGACTTCACCACCTCACCCCTGGCCGTAACCAGCGGGGAATTAACCTCTCTTGTACGGTTTACAGTAAACTTATTCTTCTTGTACCATTCGCGGGCGAAGGCCTCGTCAGTACCCCCTATCGGGGTCACGAGGTCCTGCACGGCCCTGTGGAGGGATTGAAAGACATCATCGATATCAGAAAGGCCCTTCCCGGAAGCCAAGGTGCTGAGACATCGGCCAATCTGCCGTTTCTCCTCCTTGGCCGCAGCGAGCATCCTGTCATGATATGTTTTGTTGGCCAGATTGACCAAGCTTTCATGCTGGTCCTTTCCCAGATAGGTCTTGGTGGACCCTTTATCTGTAGCCTCCGCCTTGTAGAACTGGACGGTCTGCTTCCTTGC
>JAGBRG010000276.1 GCA_017632495.1 Spirochaetales bacterium | reverse complement strand
GTTCAATAGAATCCGTCTTTACCCGTTCGCTTATGATCTCATATGCCAGAACCTCTGTATCAGAGGTAGTATAATGAGCCTGCCCCCTGTACATCTGCTCCTCTTTCAGCTGATCGGCATTTTGAATGTTGCCGTTGTGAACCAGCGCCAGGGTTCCCTTAATATAATTCATGGCGATAGGCTGTGCATTTTCCGGCAAACTACCGCCGGTTGTGGAGTATCTGACATGGCCCACTCCCACATTGCCGGTCAGAGAATCGATGGTTTCTTTGTTGAAGACCTCACTTACCAGACCCATCCCTTTTTTGGTGGAAATATTTCCCACAGGACCGCCTGTATTGCAAACCGACATACCCGCGGACTCCTGTCCACGATGTTGCAAGGCGATCAGTCCATAGTAAATATCCCTTGCCACATTTACTCCTTCAGGAGCGTAGATGCCAAAGACACCACACTCCTCATGAAGTTTATCAAAATCCATATTCATACCAGAAAGACTCCTTGTGCAATCAATATACGGAGAAGAGCAGTTTTCCGTAGCTGGGGAATGGCCAACATTCCTCACTGGTCAGCATTTCCGCTTCATCCACATGTTTTCTTAAATGCTCCATCTTGGGAATCACATCATCACGGATTGCCTCGGACAATGCCTGAACCTCATCATATCCTTGCAGTTTCTCCAAAGCCTCTTCCAAATCCTTTACACGATCAAGAATATAATCCGTCAACTCGGAAAGTCGCTCCATGGTAGAAATCTCATAGTTGCATTTTACATTGGAGCTGACTGACTGCATCAAAGATGTCGTTCTTGCCAGACGCTGCAGATAATGCTCGATGGAAGGAAGATAATTCTTGCGAACCATATCAACCATTGTATGTGCCTCAATGGTCACAGTCTTGCAGTAATTCTCCAGCATGATCTCACATCTGGATTGAAGTTCTGTCTCATTGAAGACTTTATGTGCGATCAACATATCCTTGTTCTTCTGATCCAAAAGCTTAGGCATAGCGTCTACTGTAGTCTTCAGGTTGGAAAGTCCGCGTACTTCTGTAGCCTCTTTCACCCATTCATCACTGTATCCGTTGCCATTGAAGAGAATTCTCTCATGCTTCTTGATGGTCTCTTTGATCAGATCATGCAATTCAGCCTTGAAATCTTTTGCACTTTCCAGGCGATCCGCAAACTGCTTCAAACTCTCTGCCACTGCTGCGTTCAACATAATGTTGCAGCATGCAATGCTGTTGGAAGAACCAAGAGAACGGAATTCAAATTTGTTGCCGGTGAATGCAAAAGGTGAAGTACGGTTTCTGTCAGTGGTATCTCTTGAGAATCTGGGAAGAGAATGAACACCCAGTTTCATAATCACCTTCTCCTGTCCCTCGTAAGGTGTATCATTCTTAATTGCCTCCAGGATTGCAGACAATTCGTCGCCCAGGAAAATGGAGATGATTGCGGGCGGTGCCTCATTTGCACCAAGTCTGTGATCGTTTCCTGCAGTTGCAACAGAAAGACGAAGCAGATCCTGATAATCATCCACAGCCTGAATCACTGCACACAAAAAGGTTAAAAACTGTGCATTCTCATAAGGTGTTTCACCGGGAGACAAAAGGTTGACTCCGGTATCTGTTGCCATGGACCAGTTGTTATGTTTTCCGGAACCGTTAACACCTGCAAAAGGCTTCTCATGCAAAAGACATACCATACCATGTTTTCTGGCAACTTTTTGCATAATCTCCATGGTAAGCTGGTTATTGTCCGTTGCCACATTTGTGGTGGAGAAGATAGGTGCCAGCTCATGCTGAGCGGGAGCCACTTCATTATGCTCTGTTTTTGCAAGAATTCCCAGTTTCCAGAGTTCGTTGTTCAAATCCTCCATAAATGCGGAAACACGAGGCTTGATCACGCCAAAATAATGATCATCCAGCTGCTGTCCTTTGGGAGGCATAG
>JAGBRG010000275.1 GCA_017632495.1 Spirochaetales bacterium | reverse complement strand
GTGTTCCAAGAACCCTTGAGACTACGATGCTGTCTACGAATTCACTGAGAGAAGAAGCGATTGTGCTCATGATTGTCGGAATCAGAAAAAGATAGAACTTGCGGTTGATTATTTTCCCATCGGTATTAATTGATGTCACTTTGCTCTTCCTTTTAAATGCTCTGGTTCTGTATTATAATGCATAGGCCGGCACAAGGAGAAGAATAATGAAACGTTTCGAAGGATTTCAGAAGGGAGTCAATCTTGGCGGCTGGATCTCTCAGTTCAAAGAGTATGATGAAAATCATTTCAAGAACTTCATCACAGAGAAGGATATTGCCTATATTTCAAGCATCGGCTTTGACCATGTGAGAGTTCCGGTGGACTACAATGTCCTGGAAGATGAAGAGGGCAACATAGAAGAGGGTGGCTTTAAGTATCTGGAGCATTGCAGGCAGTGGTGTGAGAAATATGGTCTGAACATGCTCATAGACCTTCACGAGTGCTACGGATACTCCTTTGACCCTCTGAAGAAGGACATGGACAGAAGAAAGTTCTTCTATGATAAGGCCCTTCAGGACAGGTTCTTTTCTCTTTGGAGAAAGATTGCTGAGAAGTTCTGTACGTATCCGAATCAAGTTGCCTTTGAACCTCTGAATGAAGTTGTTCTCTTTGAAGTAAAGGATGCCTGGAATGAGATTCTTACAAAGTTTATAAAGCTCATCAGGTCAATTGCGCCTCAAAGCTACATAGTCGTAGGAGGCGTTTTTTACAACAGCGTCATGACGGTAAAGGATCTGAATGTTCCTGTCGATTCCAAGATTGTCTACAACTTCCATTGCTATGAGCCGATAATCTTCACCCATCAGGGTGCCTATTGGCAGGAAGTTATGCCTTTGGATTTTAGAATCAGCTATCCTAAGACTGCAGAGGAATACAGAAAGAAGCACATAGAAATCTACAAGGATACCGACGGAGCTGTCTTCATGGACGGAGTCAGCGAAATGGGACAGGGTTTCTTTGAAAGAATCTTCGAGCCTGCTATAGAAAAGGCAAAGCGTGATGGCGTTGCCCTTTACTGCGGAGAATACGGTGTGATAGACAAGGCTGACAACGATTCCAAGATCCTGTGGCTTGAAGATATCCACAAGGCCTTTAAAAAGAACAATATCGGAAGGGCTCTTTGGAATTACAAGGAAAAGGATTTCGGCCTTGTCGACAAAAGCTTTGAGTCAATCAAGCAGAGATTCATCAGCGTTTTATAATAAGCAAAAGGAGTGTGGTTTATGAAAAAGGTTCTTTGCATTCTGATCTGTGTATTCATTGTTCTTTCCTTCGCTTTCGGAAGTGCCGCAGCTGAGGAAAGCGGAAAATCTGTGACAAGAGTATACTTTGCAGGACCGCTGTTCTCTCAGGCGGAGCGGGATTACAATCTCAAGCTCACAAAGCTTCTTGAAGACCACGGCTACGAGGTTTTTCTTCCTCAGCGCGACGGAATAGAGTTTGCCACTCTCCAAGACAAAACTCCTGAGGAGAAAAATAAGCTGCTGTTTGAAAAGGACGTCAGCGAGATTCTCAAGTCAGATGTGGTTTTCTTTGTCTTAGACGGTCGCGTTCCCGATGAAGGAGCCTGTGTTGAACTTGGAATCGGTTATGCCAACAACAAAAGATGCTATGGTGCAAAGACCGACACCAGATCCGCCGAACTTGATCTTGAATTGAATCCGATGATCAGCGGCTGTTTCATCAGGCTCTTTTCGAATTACGATGGAGAAAAGCTGTTTGAAGAGATAGACAGATTTCTTTCCGAGAATGAACTGTGAGTAATAGGCAATACTTGGTATAGTTTCAATGGGTAGCATATGAGGAAGTTTCTTTTAATATCTTTGGTTTTTATTGTTTCAGCATCTCTTTTCGCATCTGAATTTCTTGAGTCGTTCACTAAGAAGGAATCTTTTATTCCGGATCATGTCGTGCTTTCCAACGGAAACGATATGTACAGCTACGGCATTTCAAGAAACGATGACGATCAGCTTTCCTATTCATTCGACCTTCAGGTCGAGGCCCCTTTGTGGCATTTCAAATTTGATGCAAACGGCTTTACGAACAGGGGCTGGAGAGACGGATGGGATGTAAGAAATCCCAATGTGAGATATACACCCGGTGCATCGGTAATAAGGGGAAGATACGACTCTTTGGAGTCTGTCATAGGCCTTAAGCTTAGACCAGTGGAAGATGACTTTTATGTACATATCTATCCGGAAGTAGGTTTTGCGCTTGTCGGAGATTACGGCTGGGAGTGGGGTCAGAACATAATACACAGAATAGCCAACATCCATGAGGTGGAGCTTCCGTATGACAATGATGGAGCCAAGCATGTTTTTGCTATGCTCAACGGCAGGGCAAACGTCGGATATAAGTTATTCAGATTTCCGATAACAAGCCTTATTGCTGAAGTGGAAGCCTCTACAAAGAATACTTTAGGCTATATTACGGAAAACCAGGTTCTGGCAAGGCTGTCCGTCTCTACAAAGACACACGATATTCTGGGTGTCCATTTCGGCTACATGTATGCGGCATCCACAGGTGATGTTCCAAGTTATACCCGAGACCTTTATGTCAGGTATGTGAACGGAATGAGATTCGGTTTCACCATCGATACAGGAATTGTTTCTCTCAAATACACTTCAACCATGAGCAGCGGTTACGGCTACGGCTATGTGGGTATAGATGTCATGGGTTTCTTCAGACCCAAGGTATGGGAGCACACTGACATGTATACCAGAGTCGCTAATGTCAGCCTTTATGACAGGACGATGCATTACATTTCAGTCGGAATTCCTGCATTCGGGCATTTTGATGTCATAGCCAAAAACTCCAATGCCGGAGGTGACCCGATAAGTCCAAAAGAGGAGCAAACCGCGGACCTAAACAAGAATGAAAGAAACAAAAGAGACTATTCTTTCACGGCCTTTGGCCTGAGGTATAACTTCCAAAGTGTTGCAAACGGAAATATAGCTCCTTATATAGAGCTCACTGCAGGAATACAGATTTTCAAGCTATATGAACTGCGCAACCAGGTCGATGATGATGTTATGGAGTCCATGGGATGGGTGTATCCTTCGCGTATGTGGGACTTAAAAAACTACTTCGGTCTGGTCAATCTGGAAGCCGGTGTCACAGTTCTTCCGGACAACGCAGTAATATTCGGTGATACAAGCCTTCAGCTGGATTTTTTCGGCGGCATGAATATGGTTATCGGCGGAGAACCCGCTGAAATATGGTTCTATAGGTATTTCGACAAAATCTGGGAAGGTTCCTATTATCCCACTGACAGGGGATTTAAGACTCGTCTTTTCCCGTATTTCGGTCTGGGTGTTAAGTTCGGATTTGACCTGTGAGATCTGACACATGAGAAAGTACAGTTTTCCTATTCTGATTCTGGCAATCTTTGAGACGGTTGCCGTCTCGCTTTGGCTGACCAAGGATAATCTGTTCTATCTCTTTAATTTCAGCTATATAGGCCTGTCCATCTCTTTAGGATGCTTTCTCTTTATCCGTAAGTATAAACACGCAAGGCGTCTGGTGCAGCTTCTTGTCGGCTTGTACATGCTGGTATATCTTGGCCTCATCTGCGGCGAGAACATGCAGATCGAGGGCTTTTGGTACTATCTTTTCACAGGTGTATTCGAGGCTGCCACCATCCATTATGCTGTTGCAAAGATCTTCGGGCCTCTGATTTTCGGTCGCGGATGGTGCGGCTATGCCTGCTGGACTGCAATGGTATTGGACTTTCTTCCGTACAAGACTCCAAAAGGGGAAAGGAAGAAGATCGGCTGGATCCGCTATATCACATTCGCTCTTTCTCTTATTTTTGTTTCAGCACTGTTTCTTGCCAAAGTAGGGAACATCGAGCGCATCATGTTCTGGGCCTTCATCATCGGAAATGTCCTTTATTATGCCGTGGGAATCATTTTGGCCTTTGCATTTAAGGATAACCGTGCATTCTGCAAATACATCTGCCCGATAACAGTGTTTCTGAAGCCAATGAGTTACTTCTCGTTCATACGTGTCAAATGCGATAAGGAAAAGTGCATCTCCTGCGGAAAGTGTAAGCGCATTTGCCCCATGGAAGTGGATGTCACTGACAATTCAAGAAACAGGAAAAACGGAACAGAGTGCATCCTATGCATGGAATGCGTAAACAACTGCCCTAAACATGCGCTGTAAGTAATTCATCCTCTTCATAGAATTCAAGTAATGCAGTAGAATTGATTGACTCTTGAAACCTAATTGGAGGTTGTTTCATGGATGACGGTATCCGATATCTTCTGGATCTTGCCATAATCCTTTTTGCCGCAAAGCTTTTCGGTATAGCCGGCAAAAAAGTGGGAATTCCGGAAGTAGTGGGGGAGATTCTTGCAGGATTGGTGGTCGGAAGTACTGTTCTGGGCTTTGTAAATGAATCCGATTTTCTTTCAAAGATGGCTGAAATCGGCGTGATAATGCTGATGTTCGAGGCAGGTCTTGGCACCAATCTAAAGGAACTAAAGAAGTCAGGCCTTAAGGCGACTCTGATTGCATGCGTCGGTGTCCTTGTTCCGATAATCCTGGGCGTGGTGATTTTCATGAGCTTCTACGGCTTTGATGCGTTCGGCTCAGATCGTTTCAACAAGGGCCTGTTCATCGGAACCATCATGTCCGCCACATCGGTAAGCATCACAGTTGCGGCACTGAAGGAACTGGGGAAGCTCAATGAAACTGTAGGAACCACCATTGTCAGTGCCGCCATAATAGATGATGTGATTGGCATTATAGTACTGACACTGGTAATAGGCCTTAGCGGGGAAAGTGACGGCATTAGCGTCACAAGTATTCTTCTGAAGGTTGTCATATTCTTTGCCATAGCCATAGGAACGGGATTCTTTGTGTTCCGTGGCATGAAATGGCTTGATCAGAAGTTCACCCATCAGAGACGGATTCCGATTATCAGTCTGTGTTACTGCTTTGCCCTGGCTTATGTTTCGGAGACTTTTTTCAACATCGCCGATATCACAGGTGCGTATGTGGCAGGAGTGGTACTTTGCAACCTTGCAGACCGTGATTATATAGAGAGCCGAATTGATATCAGCTCCTACATGATTTTCGCCCCTGTATTCTTTGCAGGAATCGGACTTAAGACAACGTTCGGCGCAATGGACATGAGGCTTGTTCTGTTTTCTATCAGCTTTGTGGCCGTTGCACTTATCGGAAAGGTTGTCGGCTGCGGCGGTTGTGCCAAAGCTCTTGGTTTTGACAACAAGGATTCTCTCAGAATAGGAGTCGGTATGATGAATCGCGGAGAGGTTGCTCTGATTACTGCCCAGAAGGGTCTTGCAATCGGCCTTATCTCCTCTGATTTCTTTACACCTGTGATTATCCTGATTCTTGTGAGCTCGGTTATAACCCCGATTCTACTTAAGAGACTTTATGCTGACAGTTGAGGTTTGAAGGTATGAAAAATAAATTAATAATTGTTGCTATTACACTTTTCATCACACTATGCCTTTGCGCATGTGTGTCCACTTCGGGTTCTTTCTCCTATGTTCATGATCCGCGTCTGAATGCGGAGGCCATGAAGGATATTGTTGAGAACCCTGATGCCGTCTACGGCTTTTCCCCGGATCCTCAGTCCAAGCGCCTTGGAACCTACGCAAAGTATGACTGGAGTGATCCTGACGTTGTAGCCGATGCCAAAAAGCAGCGCATACAGTACCATCAGTCTCTTCAGACGATGTATGACATTCTCAACAAAATGACAGCTGAAGGAGAGCCTGAGGAAAAGATTGCAAGAACAATCTCTGCTGAAAGAAACCGTCTGCGTCTTGCAGCCTACGACAATGACCCTGAAGGTCTTGCAGAGGTCAAAAAGAGTAATCTGGAAACATACGGGCATGAAGACGGCCCCACAGCTGACGAGATGTTCGCAAAATACGGGTCGTGGAGCATCGTCATTCAGAAAGCCTTCAGCGCCAATGTGGGAATGGATGCCTGCTGCGGATTGTATGACGATTATTACTCGGAATACGTTAAGATGGGCTATGTCGAGGAGTAGTTTATGAGCGTTGTGCTTGATACGGTAAAGACAGATGATTTTGTCATGGATTACTGCAGATTCGGATGCGGTAAGGGGACCATCGTCATCATTCCCGGTCTGAGTGTCCAGAGCGTAATGCCATCTGCCCGGGCCATTGCCCAGGCGTATGAGATTCTGACGGATGACTATACCCTTTACGTGTTTGACCGCAGAAAGGACAATCCGGAAAGCTATTGCATAGCCGATATGGCCCGTGATACTGCAAAGGCCATGAGGAGCCTGGGACTTGAGAAGGCAAATGTCTTCGGAGCCTCCCAGGGCGGCATGATTGCAATGAGTATGGCCATAATGTACCCGGATTTGGTTGAAAAGCTGGTTCTAGCTTCCACATCATCTTGTGTGACCGAAACGGGGTTCAAAACCGTTGAGAACTGGGTAAGCCTTGCCAAGACTGGTGATGCCCATGCCCTTTATGATGCTTTCGGGAAGGCTATCTATCCCAAGGCGGTCTATGATCAGTCAAAGAATCTTCTCTCTCAGGCGGCAGAAACGGTCACCGAGCAGGATTTAAAGCGCTTTGTCGTTATGGCACAGGCTATCAGAGGCTTTGACATCACAGCAGACCTTTGCAAAATCAAATGCCCTGTTCTGATTATAGGTTCTTCAGATGACGCGGTTCTGGGCTCAAAAGCGGCAGAGGTAATCAGGGACAATCTGAAAAACAGCGCAGGTTGTGAGTATTTCATGTACGAAGGATATGGTCATGCAGTCTATGATCTTGCTCCTGATTTCCATAAAAGGGTGTATAATTTTCTAAAATAATAAATAAAGGCGGACAATAGAGTAATGGTAAGCAGAAAGAGTAAGGTCATTACTGTTCTTCTTATGGTAATAATCGGAACATGCATGCATTTTGTTATGGAACATGTTCCATCAGGTCCTTTGGCCTCGCTTCTGGGACACATTTTCCCGGTAAACGAGACCAGCTGGGAGCACATGAAAATGATCTGGTATCCGTTTCTTACTGCCGGAATCATCCATAGCTGTAAGACAAAAGACAGAGGATACTTTGCTTCCTTCATTGTCGGGGCCATAATGGCGCTTCTGATGCAGCTCGGAGCGTTTTCCGTCTATCAGTCGTTCACAGGCACAAGCGTTCTGTTTCTTGACATCATCATCTATATGGCCAGCATGGTCTTCTGCATCCTCATTGCTTTTGACTATTCACAGAAGGCCTGGGCCAAGACGGCTTTTCCTCTGTGGGTAATCCTGGCTGCAATTATAACAGCCTCAATTATTTATCTGACTTACTTCCCTGCAGAAGGATATGTTTTCCTTGATAATGAAGGGTACAAGGAAATCTGATTAGCACCTAAATTTTATTAAATGTACAATCCTCTGATGTGGTGTAT
>JAGBRG010000274.1 GCA_017632495.1 Spirochaetales bacterium | reverse complement strand
TGCGCAGATTCCTCTTGGTGTGAAATCTATCTGTCTCATGGCTTGTGATGATATCACAAAACTCCCGTTGATGGTACAATTGAGAAGGACTTTATCACTATGTCGGAGCAGAAGGTTTTCTTTCATGTGGATCTAGATGCGTTTTTCGCCTCAGTGGAGCAGCGGGACAATCCCGCATACCGCGGAAAGCCGCTTATCATCGGCCCTGTGGCTCCGCGCTGTGTAGTATCCACCTGCTCCTACGAAGCCCGAGTCTTCGGAGTTCACAGCGCCATGCCCACACTTATGGCAAAGCGCCTCTGCCCTGACGGAATCTTCATCCCGGGCGATATGCACAAGTACAGCAGAGTTTCAAAGCAGGTCATGGGAATACTTCGCGAATATGCTCCCGAGATGCATCAGGTCTCCATTGACGAGGCATCGCTTGACATGACAGGAACAAGGCGCCTCTTCGGTCCTGCAAGGCAGCTTGCCATGACAATCAAGGAGCGCGTGAAAAACGAGATAGGAATTACCATGAGCATAGGAATTGCCGCCTCGCCTTTCATCGCCAAGATGGCAAGTGACTACAACAAGCCCGACGGTCTTTGCCTTGTGTCCCCAGGAAAGGAGCAGGTCTTCATCGATGCCATAGGTCTTGGCAAAATCTGGGGTCTTGGAAAAAGCGGACTTTCCGCCTTACAGGCCCGCGGAATCAAAACCCCGTCCGATGTCAGACAGATGAGCCCAGAGGCATTACAGAAAGAGTTCGGAAACTCCTTCGGAACTTTTTTGTATAACGCATGCAGGGGCCTGGATCCGGGAATAATGTTTCAGAAGGCCAAAAGCCATTCAATTTCCACAGAGACTACCTTCTTTGAGGACATCACTGACGAACATACTCTGTGCCAGGTTCTTTTGGGCATGAGCTCTGAAATCATGGCAAGATCCTTTGACGAAGGCATGATGGCGCGCACCGTGGGCCTTAAGCTTCGCTGGGGTGCCGACTTTAAGACAATCACCGTCCAGGAAACCCCCGACGACCCGATTCTGAACACCGACCAGATATTCAAAATCGCAAAGAAGCTTCTTCTTTCCAAGTGGAAAAGCGGTCAGGGAATAAGGCTCATAGGGCTTGGCCTTTATCAGATGTATAAAGGCGACCGTCCCATGCAGGACAGCCTCTTTTCACAGGACGATCATAAAAAGCGTGATCTGGATAGAGTGATCCATAAGCTTGGTTCAAAGGGCCTGAATCTTGTTAAGGCCAGCGAGCTTGGTCTTAAAGACAGCTGGTCCTCATTTGATGAAGGCTCTGTATCCGATAAGAAGTGAAACAGAAAGAAGAACTGCCGCATAGATGTCCGTAAGCCAATGGACACCCGAAAACAGCCTCAGAACCACCATTGCAACCATTGCAAGATAGCAGATTACAGAAAGTGCGATCCTAGTCCCCTTCTCTTTCTTCTGCATCTTCTTAAGAAGGACAGTCTGGCTGTAAAACACAGTCAGAGCAAGCATCGTGTGACTTGAGGGGTATGATGCCTCGGCCTCCGTGGGGCGCACGTTGATGACAACCTTTTCAAAGAAGATGTAAAGAAGAACGACAACGGCATAAAGGATCATGGTCACAAGATAGTCCCTGTCCATTTTCTTAAGACTCTTTGTGCGAACAAGATCTAGACATGCCACGGTAGCGTTCATGGCAGCAAGCATCAGACAGATATAGCCCAGATACTGGGTGATCTTGTAAAAAGAAGACCTATAGCCGAAACGCTGGTGAAAGGCATTGTTCAAGTGTGAAAATCCCACTGCGCTTCCGTCAGCACCGATCGGGGCTCTGTCATAGGTGGCGGCAAGGACAGTGAAGACGATAAAGAGTGCAAAAAGAACCACTGCCAGAATCAGAAGCTTTTTATTGATTTTCATCTCAGCCATTTCCAAGCCCCTTTGCTTCCAAGATAAGATCGTGCTTCAAGGTCTTGAGCTTCTTTGAAAGGCTGACCTTGTAGATATGCGGGTTGATAAGTCTCTTGTGAGATTTGTGGAGGTGACTCTGACTTTCCTTTGCGTAGTCCTGAATCTCTTTAAGGCTTCTTGTAGGAACGCAGATTTTTCCATCCTTCATGACGCAGTTGAGAAGCTTTTCAACCTTGGCATACTTTCCGCCGCGAAGAAGGAAAAGGTCTCCGTCTGTGAACGGATGGTAGAAGATAAGGTCCTCGCCCTGGCGGATTTCCTCGTCATCAAGCGTGATAAGGACTGCAATGGCAATGCCGTCGGCGCCGTAGAACCTGTACACCTGCTTGATGCCCGGGTTCGTGGTCTTGGCATAGGAGTTACTGACCTTGATCGTAGGCTGAAATGTTCCGTCAGCTCTGCGCTTTGCCGCAAGCTTATATACTCCGCCAAGAGCGCTCTGATTGCCTCCTGTGACAAGGTTTGTACCAACTCCCCAGGAGTCGATGGGAACTTCGTCTGTCACAAGAGTTGTGATGATTTCTTCTGTAAGGTCGTTTGAAACGCAGATTGTGGCATCCTCAATACCTGCCTCATCAAGGCGCTGACGCACAGCACGGGCAAGATATGAAAGGTCGCCCGAATCAATTCTGACACCGATCTTAAGACCCTTGGCCTTCTGCTCCTTTCCAACGATGATGGCATTCTCGATTCCGCTTCCCAGCGTATCGAAGGTGTCGATTAAAAGGATGCAGTTGTTCGGATAGATTTTGGCAAACTCCCTGAAGGCCTCAAGCTCGTTGTCGTA
The DNA here is from genome assembly GCA_017632495.1 of Spirochaetales bacterium. GTDB lineage: Bacteria > Spirochaetota > Spirochaetia > Sphaerochaetales > Sphaerochaetaceae > UBA9732. Next base: position 5,577 of record JAGBRG010000274.1, on the reverse strand, counting down.
GGCCATGATCCAGCTGTGCGCCATGGTTCCGCCAACGGGAATGCCGAATACTTTTCCGGCTAAGGTATTGCTTGAAAGCTTACAGCCTCCGATGTAGGCGGCTCTGGAAGCAGAAAGGCCTCCGTCAATGCCCTGGGCTCGGCGCAGGCCGAACTCCATCACAGCCCCGTCTCCTGCTGCGGTGCAGACTCTCATGGCCTTTGTGGCAATCAGGGTCTGGAAGTTGATTGTATTCAGAAGGAGGCTTTCGATGAGCTGGGCATCGATGAGTTTTGTGTGGACTCTCACCAAGGGCTCACCAGGGAAGACCGTTGTGCCCTCTTTTGGAGCATAGATGTCGCCCTTGAAGCGATATGTTGAAAGATAGTCCAGAAACCTCTGGTCGAAGATGTTCAGGCTCTTGAGGTAGGCAATGTCATTTGTACTGAAGTTCAGACTCTCAAGCTCCGAAAGAAGCTCGCCAAGGCCTGCGAACACCGCATAGCCTCCCTGAAACGGGTTGGTGCGGTAGAACATGTCAAAGACGACATCGGGGTTCTCGTTGTTGAGAAAGTATCCCTGCATCATCGTAAGCTCGTAGAAGTCGGTAGTCAGAGCCGAAATGTCAACAACCATGGCGCTCTCCTTCGATTATGCTGTTTTATTTTGCCGGAATGATTGTCCTTCCGCCCATGTAAGGAACAAGTGCGTTGGGAATCTCAATGCTTCCGTCTTCCTTCTGGTAGTTCTCCAAAACGGCCACGACAGCTCTTGAGAGGGCCACGGCTGTTCCGTTGAGCATGTGGACGAACTTGCTCTTTCCGTCATCGTCCTTGTATCTGACGTTGAGGTTTCTGCTCTGGTAATCCGTGCAGTTGGATGTGGATGTGACCTCTCCGTACTCTCCAGCTTCTCCGCGGCCCGGCATCCATGCTTCGATGTCGAACTTGCGGTATGCAGGAGCTCCCAGGTCTCCCGTGCAGGTATCAACTACTCTGTATGCAAGACCCAGCCCGCTGAAGATCTCCTCCTCTATTGCAAGAAGCTCTTCGTGCATCTTATCAGAATCCTCAGGCAGACAGATTACGAACATCTCGAGCTTTGAGAACTGGTGGACTCTGTAAAGGCCCTTTGAGAACTGACCTGCTCCTCCTGCCTCGCGTCTGAAGCAGTGTGAAAGGCCTGTCATCTTGATCGGGAGCCTGCTCTTGTCCAATGTCTCTCCGCTGTAGTAGCCGCCGAGTGTGATCTCGGCTGTTCCTACCAGTGCGGTTCCTGTGCCCTCGACGGTGTAGATGTTGCTCTCTTCTCCGCGGGGATTGAAGCCGATGCCCTCAAGAATCTCTTCCTTGGCTACATCGGGTGTGATCATCGGGGTAAAGCCGTGCTTCATGACAATGTTCATGGCGTAGTTTTCAAGTGCCATCTGAAGAAGAACGGCCTCGTTTTTCAGGTAGTAGAACTTGGGGCCACTGACCTTGGTTCCTGTCTCAAAGTCAATCAGATCAAGCTTTTCGCCGATCTGAACATGATCCAGCGGCTTAAAGTTGAATACAGGGGGCTTTCCCACATACTTTACGGCTGTGTTGTCCTTGTCCTCTTTTCCAACAGGTGCAGCTGGGTGTGCATAGTTCGGAATCTGGCGGACTATGGTGTTGAAATCCTTTTCAACGGTCTCAAGCTCGGACTCGGTTGCTGCGATCTTGTCCTTGATCTCTCGGCCTTCTGCGATAAGGGCCTGACGGGCATCGTTGTCCATCTTGCCTTTCATCTTGGCAGCGTTTTCGTTTCTGGCGGCCCTGAGGTCCTCGGCGGCCTTCATCAGAGCGGACCTTCTGTCCATAAGTTCAATGGCCTGGTCCACGTCGACCTTCATGTTGCGGTCTTTGATGTTCTTTGCAATCTCGTCACGTCTGGCTTTAAGCTCTCTGTAATCAATCATCGTTTTTCCCTTTGGCCGGGCCTTCCCAGCCACACAGAACTATAATACAAAGAGGGAGGTCTTTCAACTGCGCCCCCGTGCGTGGTATTCTGAGTCCGATGAAGATTAACATCGTCCTTTTCCAGCCGGAAATCCCGCAGAACACGGGAAACATCTCAAGAACATGCAGCGCCACGGATTCTGCCTTGCACCTTGTGCACCCTCTTGGCTTTTCCCTGGACGAGAAGCACCTGCGCCGTGCAGGTCTTGATTACTGGGAAGGCCTTGAGATTTTCCAATACAAGGACGATGACGACTTCTTTTCCAAGCATCCCGAATCAGGGCTTTGGTATTTTTCCCAGAAAGGGGCCAAGAGCCTCTGGGAGGCGAACTTGCTTGAAGGCGGTCCTTGTGATGAAATCTGGCTTGCCTTCGGGCGCGAGAGCCGCGGCCTTGACGAGGATCTTCTTGTAAGAAACAGAGAGCGCACTCTCCGCATCCCCATGCTTGAGGGAAAAAGGTCGCTGAATCTTTCAAATTCCGTGGCCATTGCCGTCTATGAAGTATTAAGGCGTACTGGTTTTGAAGGTCTTAAAACTTGTGGAAAGCTTTCCTCTTCGGAGGCCTCGGATGCGTAAGGCCGCCCTTTTTTTTCTGATTCTTATTCTGGGAACTTTTGTCTTTGCAGCTGAGGTAGATAATTACTGCTATGGCCAGCTTTCCAAAACCGAGCAGATTGCATACCAGGCAATAAAAGACTGCGTGACCCACTTGATTCCCAGCTGGAACTGCGGCTCCATGACCCAGGAATCCATCCAGAGAGCCTATGAAAGCCTTCTGATGGACCATCCCGAGTACTACTGGGTGGACCACTACACCTATGTCACAAGCTATGTGAACAACGTAATATCAGGTCACAGGGTGGAGTATTCGTACAACATGGATGTATCGCAGATCCTTAAGCGCAACGATGAGATTACCCAGGCTCTTTACACCATGGTGGACAGCCTTGTAATCAGAGACAATTCTACCTATGCCAAGGTGAAGGCGGTCTTTGACTATCTTGTGGACAACTGTACCTATGACGAGCTTAACCTTGATCAGAGCCTTTATTCAGTGATGGTCAACAAAAGCGGAGTCTGCGCATCCTTTTCAAAGGCATTTGAGTTTGCCATGCACTGTCTGAACATCCCCTGCACCGTTGTCTACGGGCGTCTGACAGTGCAGGAAGGAGTTTTGGGCACCACGCTTGGGCATGAGTGGAACTGCGTCTTCATCGATGATTCCTGGTACCACGTGGATATCACAAGCGCCCTTGCCGTGGACAAGGATGAGAATCAGTCACGCTACCGCTTTCTTTGCATCTCCACAGACGAGATTCTGAAGACCCACATGATTGAGAACCCCGTCCCTATTCCCGATTGTCCAAACCCTTATTTAAGTTTACAATGAATCTGTGACGCAGAAATATTCGGTTACAAGCCGCAAACAGGACATCGGACAACTTATCAACCAGCTTCATCGCGAGGAATTCCTTGCCGTGGGAATCATGGACACGGGAACCATTGAGGACCTGTGCTCCACGTTGGACTGGTTTGTCGGCAACTTCAACTACTGTCTTCACGTGGTATCGCAGATAGACCGCTTCTCCGTGGAGCAGATGCAAAGCCGCTACCCCGATGTCACCTTCATAGTATTTCCCAAATCACCGTCACTTGCCGAGCGCGTCAACGCCCTTGCCGATGTATGTATGACAACATACTTTCTGACGATGCGTAGCGACACAAACTTAATGAACTTCGACTGGCATCCTCTGGAGTCCCGCATGAAGGAAGAGGACCACCCTGCTGTGATCTGTCCTTGGGTCTTTAACAAGAGCAACGAAAAGATTCCGACCCTTCGAGCCCCTCATCTCAACGGAAAGGACATTGACCCTCTGTCGTTCATGCCTAACAAAAGATGCGAGGACAACCTCTACCCGTTCTTGGGAATAGGTCTTTACGACAGGGCTCTTTTTCAGAGACTTCGTGGCTATGACGAGGAGATTTCCGGCGCCTTCTGGCAGACTCTGGACTTCGGAACCAGGTGCTGGCTTTACGGCTACCCCGTACTGACTATGAGCGATATCGCCGTTCTTTTTTACAGCAAGCAGTTTCTCATAGAGGACCGAACCGAGCAGCAGGGCTATGAACGCTTCTGCTCAAAGGCACTTTCCGTACACCAAATTCGCGGTCGCAACTTCATCAGAAAGGGCCCCAGAATGAGCGGCAAGGTCATAAACGAGGAAGTAAAGCCCAAGATCGGGCTTTACAAAGTTGATTTCAAGACTCTTTGTGAAAAGTGGAACTCGCCTGAGTTCTGATCAGCGCTTCTTGCGCCTCTCTTCATCACGCTTTTTCCTTTCCTCTGCAGCTTTTATGAAGTCTGCAAACGTTCCGCCGCCTGAGCTTTCACGGCTGTCATAGCTTCGGTCGTATTTTCTGTCGTTGTTCGGTCTGAATGGCTTTCTTTCAGTCCTTTCAGTCCTTTCAGTCCTTTCAGGCCTGCTGTCACGTCTTTCTTCACGTGCTCTGAAGTGGCTGGGCTTTACGACCTCTGTCACAGTCTCCCATTTAACCTGAGGCGTTGCCTTGGCAACAGCTGCCTTGACTGCGCCCTTACGGATGACTATGGTCTTCTTTCCGCTGGAAGACGGTGTGGCTGTAGCAATGACACGCTTCACAGGAGAAGCGCTTGCATGAGTGGGAACGGCTTCGGAAGGAGCAACTTCAACCTTCTTTTTGACTTCCATCTCCTCATAGCCGCATGAAAAGCGCTGACAGACATGGTGGACCCTGTCGTATTCATCCAGGACCTTCATCATGGGCCATCCGCAGAACGGACAGAGCCGGTCCTTTTCTCCCATGAGGTTCGGGTCGAACTTATCCCTGTTTGCGATGACCTGATTCACAAGGTCTGTGGCATTTTTCTTGATGTCCTCGATAAACGGAGCCTCTGACTCGGAGCCTTTGGAGATTCCCGAAAGCCTCTGCTCCCACTTTCCGGTAAGGTCTGCGCTCTTAAGCTGCTGAGGCACAAGGCGCACAAGCTCGCGGCCCTTGGCTGTGGGAACAAGCTCCTTGCCTTTTCTTTCTATGCAGTTGTTCTGAATGAGCTTTTCAATGATGTCAGCTCTGGTTGCAGGTGTTCCAAGTCCGTTTTCAAGATGGCTCTTAAGCTCTGCATCCTCAACAAAGCGCCCTGCGTGCTCCATGGCAAAAAGCAGATCCGCTTCGGTGTAGCGGTCAGGCGGAAGGGTTGCGCTTCTTTTCAGGACAATGTCCTTTATCTCAAGTTCAGAGCCCTCTTTAAGAGCAATGATTCCGGGATCGGAGTCCTCATCTTCCTCTGTAGAGACAGCGCTGCGTCTTCCCACTTCCCTTGCAACATCGCGCCAGCCCTGTTTCACAGGCACTGTGAGGCGGGCCACAAAGCGCTCGCCCATAACATCGGCCTCAAGGGTCGTGGTGCTGTATTCATAGTCAGAGGAAAGTGTTTCCAAGAAACGAGTTATTATCAATTCCCAAAGTGCCTTCTCAGTTGATGAGAGCTTAGAGATATCGACCTTCTGCTCGGTTGGAAGAAGTGCGTGGTGGTCGCTGACCATAGCATCGTTGACAAGGCGAGAAAGGTCGGTT